>NZ_CAWPJH010000021.1:0-6057 GCF_963888445.1 Vibrio sp. B1-2 | reverse complement strand
TCACCACCGTACACTTTTGCAAGTGTAGTACAGATAGCAGCAGTTAGAGTTGTTTTACCGTGGTCAACGTGGCCGATAGTACCAACGTTTACGTGCGGTTTCGTACGTTCAAATTTTGCTTTAGACATGAGTTGTCCCTCTAGGTACGGATTTAGGTGGCTTTGATGACCACGCAACCAAAATTATTGGTAAGGAGTATATATCAAAAGGAGATAATTGCTTGGAGAGCTGGTGCTGATACCCAGAGTTGAACTGGGGACCTCACCCTTACCAAGGGTGCGCTCTACCGACTGAGCTATATCAGCACTCAAAAATTGGAGCGGGCAGCGGGAATCGAACCCGCATCATCAGCTTGGAAGGCTGAGGTAATAGCCATTATACGATGCCCGCACACGTAACTCTGAGAGCTATTTCCTTAAGAATATGGTGGAGGGGGACGGATTCGAACCATCGAAGGCGGAGCCGGCAGATTTACAGTCTGCTCCCTTTGGCCACTCGGGAACCCCTCCAAATTTTTTCTTCATTCTTTCGAAAAAGAATGGTGCCGACTACCGGAATCGAACTGGTGACCTACTGATTACAAGTCAGTTGCTCTACCTACTGAGCTAAGTCGGCATAAGTGGAGCGCATTCTATTGAATGATGCTCAGCCTTGCAAGCCTAAATATTAAAAAAAAACCAATTTTCCATAAATCTCGCCTGTTCGTTGCTTTTTCAAGCAAAATGCGTTTTCTCACTCAATTCTATCGTTTAAGGCATTTCCATTCTTTTCACCTTAATGTATGTTTCATCCTCTTCTTTTTTCTGTCATTCATCGTTAGGTATTTTATGGGTCCTTATATCTCTTTTGATCGCAATCAATGGGCCGAGCTACGTAACTCTGTCCCGATGACTCTCTCTGAGGCTGACTTAAAAGAGCTACAAGGTATTAATGAAAACCTAACGATGAAAGAAACGGCTGAGATTTATCTGCCTTTGGCTCGCTTACTTAATTTATACGTGGCCGCCAGACAAAGCCGAAATGCGGTTTTGCATCAATTTCTCGGTAATACCGATATATCGCCTCCTTTTATCATCGGCATCGCAGGAAGTGTCGCCGTTGGGAAAAGTACTACGGCGCGTTTGTTAAAAGCGCTTCTTTCACGCTGGGAGAATCATCCCAAAGTTGAACTGATTACGACAGATGGGTTTCTTTTTCCCAACAAAATTCTTAATGAGAGAGGAATTATGGGGAAAAAGGGGTTTCCTGAATCTTATGATATGAAACGCCTGGTACAGTTTGTGTCGGATGTTAAAGCAGGAAAAAGAAATGTAAGCGCGCCGATCTATTCACATCTTACTTACGACATCACCACTGAAGAGAAAGTCGTCGATAGGCCAGATGTGTTGATCATTGAAGGATTGAACGTCTTGCAAAGCGGCATGGATTATCCACACGATCCACATCGAGTGTTTATATCTGATTTCTTAGATTTCTCACTGTATGTCGATGCGGACAGTCAACTTATTGAAAAGTGGTATGTTGAACGCTTTATGAAGTTTCGTCACAGCGCCTTTAAGGAGACGGGGTCGTACTTTAGCCACTACACAAAACTGTCTGAGCTAGAGGCGAGAGAAAAAGCTGAGAGCATTTGGCACTCGATCAACGGTAAAAATCTGCAACATAATATTTTACCGACCAAAGAGCGCGCTCAGTTAGTTTTGCGTAAAGGCCTCAATCATACTGTGGAAGAGATACTACTAAGAAAATAGTTTGGTAAAGCGGTTACTCTGCCTTGCGTAACGATATTTCGCCACCAATGTAACTCTCCATTCCATTCTCTGTTTCTAGCAACACCGCTCCATATTCGTTGATCCCGTGCACCACGCCATAGACCTCTTTGGGACCCATAAGCAGTTTAACTTTTCGACCAATAAAGTTATCGAGTCGATTCCAGCGCGGTATAAAATCCTTCATCCCATAAAGCTCGTAATCACGTAGCGCTTGGTCTAATGATTGAATAAAGACAATAGCGAGCAAGTTCCTGTCTATTTTCAGACCGTCGGCTACCTGCGACAAACTTGCCCATGGCTGGTCAATGGCTTGCTCATTTTCGGGCATGAAAATGTTCATTCCCATCCCAATAACTAAATGTGCCGCTGCGCCAGCCTGCCCTGTCATTTCTACTAAAATACCCGCCAGCTTTCTATCCTGAAAATAGAGATCGTTCGGCCACTTAAGCTTTACACCGTCAAATCCGATGCTTGCTAGCGCTTCCACGATCGCGACCCCGACCACAAGGCTAAGCCCCATTGCGGCCGCCATCCCCGCGTCGAGCCGCCAGTACATGGAAACATAAAGATTGCTGCCAAAAGGCGATATCCACTGACGCCCACGCCGACCCCGTCCATTAGCCTGATACTCTGCTAAGCAAACGCTGCCCGAAGCAAGGTTATCTACACGTTCTAACAGGTATTGGTTGGTTGAATCGATAATGGGGAAAAGCTCGACAGGGTTACGCACGGCATTTTGGATCTGTGTCGCATCAAGTAGATTCAGTGATTGAGCAAGCTGATAGCCTTTGCCTTGGACGCGGAAAATATCAATTCCCCACTCCTGAATCCCTTTAATATGCTTACTGACTGCAGCGCGAGAAATACCAAGTTCTGCTCCTAGCAACTCACCAGAACAAAACTCGCCACTGGCCAGATGACGAAGTAATGATAGTTTGACACTGTGCTCTTTCACTTTAATTCCTTAGCAAGATGCTCAAGATTCGTTTCACCAATCGCATCTAAAAATCGGACTTCATGCTCTAAAGATATCGAAAATTTATCCTGAACTGCTATGCAAACTTTAATTGCTAGTTGAATGACATCAAAGGCTGTAGCGCTACCTTTATTTACCAACACTAAAGCTTGCTTCGGATGCACTTGAGCATCACCTAAGCTATACCCTTTGAGCCCACACTGATCAATCAACCAACCGGCCGCTACTTTTCTGCCTTCTTCCACGGGGTAAGAAACAAGATCGGGATAACTCTCAAGAAGATCCTGCCAATGTTCTAAACTAATAATTGGATTTTTAAAGAAGCTTCCTGCATTACCTAGCACCCGCGGATCGGGTAATTTGGCATTGCGAGTAGCGCATACCCGTTTATAAATATCAATAACTTGGCAGGTATGACTATCCAGTTCTTGCAAAGGTCCGTAATTCAGTACGGGTTGCCATTGCTTCAATAACTTTAGTCCTACCGCTACAACGATCGCGTTACTGTGCAAAGCGTGTTTAAAAATAGAATCACGATAACCAAATAGACATTGTTTAGCGCTCAGGCGCTTGACGGTTAAGGAGTCTAAACAGAGATAATCAACGTAATCACACACATCTTGAAACTCTACACCATAGGCGCCAATATTTTGGATAGGAGCAGAACCTGCACAACCAGGTATCAAAGCCAAATTTTCAAGACCTGCAATATTTTGCTTCACTGCCCATTCGACAAGTGAAGGCCAATCCTCACCACCAGAAACATGCAAATAATGGTAATTATCATCCTGTGTGTGCTGTAACCCTTTCAGTTGGTTGCTTAAAACCATTCCTTGAAAATCACAAGTAAAAAGAACATTGCTACCTTTTCCTAACATCAACTTAGGCAAAGTCTGCCATTCTGCGCTCTGGTAAATTTCAACCAAATCTTGCACAGAGAAAACTTCAGCTAATAATTGACAAGATTGTTCTAGGCCAAAAGTGTGGTATTTTTTTAAGCTCGCATTGGGATGTAATTGCATGGCATTCTATGGATAAATTAAACTCACGCCATTCTACAACAGATAACTATTCGAAGCAGGAAGAAATGTGGCAACTACAATTTGACATACTCCCCCCGATAAAACTTCCTTTGATCAAGCGAATGTACAAAGAACATTACCCTTCAGCAAAAGCTAGGAAAGATGAATTGTGCGTTATAGGCACGCTCGATGGGCAGATATCTGCTGTTGTCAGATTTAAAAATATTGATGTATATCGATTACTGACTGGCATGCTTGTGCTGCCAGAAAACCAAAAAAAAGGGATTGGGTCGCAGTTGCTCAATTATTGCAGCGAGAATATTCTCAATAATCAGGATTATTGCTTCGCATACGCTCATCTTGAGCCCTTTTATGCTCGTCATGGTTTTCACTCCATAATGACAGAAGAACTACCAATAGCTCTTATGCAACGGTTTGAGCGCTATGTATCCAGTGGTAAAGATCTCATTCCTATGAGATACCTAGGCTAGTATGACGAGAATGCGCGGCTTTTCTAGCAATTGAACCGTTGAATTTGGTAATATCCCCAGTTCGCAATTTTGCAAATAAGTAAGGTAAATCATCCAATATGATTGCTCATAGAAACCCATTCGAGCGATTGCCGACCATCGCACAATCACCGGATCATTTTGAAGTTTTATTTTCGGCAAAAGAATTTAAAAATCATCTGATCCAGTCGATCCGTCAGGCAAGTAAACGAATCTATCTTGTAGCGCTGTATTTAGAAGATGACGAAGCAGGCAGAGAAGTTTTAACGGAGCTATATAATGCCAAGCAAAGAAACCCTGGCTTAGATATTGCGATTTGCGTTGATTGGCATAGAGCGCAACGTGGATTAATTGGTGCGGCCGCTTCGGAAGGCAATGCTTCAATGTATCAAGAGTTCTCTCAGAACCACGAACACGCCATTCCCGTATACGGCATCCCCGTGCGAGGTCGCGAGGTTTTTGGTGTTTTACATCTCAAAGGTTTTATTGTCGACGACCAGGTGATCTATAGCGGAGCAAGCCTTAATAACGTTTATTTGCATCACAAAGAGCGCTATCGATTCGACCGCTATCACACCATCGACAACCAATCTCTTGCCGATAGCATGGTACAATTTATTCAGCAAAAAATGATAAGTCATCCTGCTGTCAATGACTTATCAAACACATCGAAGCCAACGACGAAAGATATCAAAACTGAAATTCGGCAATTTAGAGCCTCTCTAGCAACAGCAAACTATGAGTTTGAGTCACAGATCCCAACAGCCGATCAAGTGGCTTTGACGCCACTGGTAGGTATTGGAAAGCGTCGAAATAAACTCAACCACAATATTAACCAACTGATCGCTCATGCTAAAGATGAAGTCTTTATCTGCACTCCGTATTTCAATTTCCCAAAAAGTGTCGCTAAAGAAGTTAAGAAAGCATTGAAACGGGGTGTGAAAGTTCACATTGTCGTTGGCGATAAAACGGCAAACGACTTCTATATTTCCCCAGAGCAAACCTTCAAAACAATCGGCGGCTTACCTTATTTATATGAGCTTAATCTACGCCGTTTTGCCAAAGTAAATGAAGCCCATATTGCCAGTCGAAATCTTTCTATCCATCTCTGGAAACATGAAGAGAATAGCTTCCATCTAAAAGGCGTATGGGTGGATAAGCGCTACATCTTGATCACTGGTAATAACTTAAATCCAAGAGCATGGAAGCTCGATCTCGAGAATGCCATTCTCATCCAAGATCACTATCACCACTTAACACCTAAGTTTGAGCAAGAGATCGACAACATCCTTCGACATACTCAACTTATTTGTACCTACAAACAACTAGAGAAGATAGAAAACTACCCTGATGCGGTACAAAAACTACTGCGCAAAGTAACGCGAGTTAAGGCCGATAGAGTGCTCAAACAGATTCTGTAAAGCACAACACTAGACGATTAGCCGACACAACGTGTCGGCTTTTTTATATGCCTACACGTTGTTTTCATATGGCTATTGATTGAGATAGTAGCGCCTTTCATGCAGCTACTCTGTTCGATGAACATAAGCCAAAAGAATTTCAGCGCTCAAGAGGACATCAAGGAATAAGCACAGGGAATCTAGTTGCAATAGAGATAGCTTAAAACGACTTAAGCAGCTCATTGAAACTCAAACGAAAAAAGCCCTGCTATTACTAGCAGGGCTTCTTAATAAGTGGCGGAGCGGACGGGACTCGAACCCGCGACCCCCGGCGTGACAGGCCGGTATTCTAACCAACTGAACTACCGCTCCGCAGCG
>NZ_CAWPJH010000020.1:0-15823 GCF_963888445.1 Vibrio sp. B1-2 | reverse complement strand
AGGGTTGGTTCTATATAAGTCATTCTAATCATCCTTGTTATTGCTTAGATGATCAGATCATGAAACATAAAATTAGTTCAAAAAAATCCCCAAGCAGAGGCTTGGGGATTTGTGTATAAGAGACAGAGCTTAGGCTTCCCTTTTTGTTTGACGTGACCCTTAGTACATTTCCCTTGCTAATCCTGCTTCGTTTCTGTACTATTTGCCGTCCTTAATTCTCGGTCTTTTTTTTTCGTTCCTTGCTTCCTATGGACGACCGAGCCAAACCTGGAAGCTGAATAATCCGTAAGGAGCAACCGATGCGTCATTATGAAATCGTATTCATGGTGCACCCAGATCAAAGCGAGCAAGTTGCTGGCATGATCGAGCGTTACACTGGTTCTATCACTGAAACTGGCGGTACTATCCACCGTCTAGAAGATTGGGGTCGTCGTCAAATGGCTTACCCAATCAACAAGCTTCACAAAGCTCACTACGTTCTTATGAACGTTGAAGCTGACCAAGCTGTGATTGATGAGCTAGAAACTGCTTTCCGTTTTAACGATGCAGTTCTACGTAACATGATCATGCGTACTAAAGCTGCTATCACCGAGCCATCAATCATGCTGAAAGCTAAAGAAGAGCGTTCTAAGCGTGATGAAACTCGTTTCGATGCAGACGCTGAGTAATTGATTTGATGACCAATCGGATGGAGTTGAGTGGCACTGTCGCAAAACCTCCCATTCGAAGCCAAAGTCCTGCGGGTATTGAACATTGCCGTTTCTGGCTTGAACATAGCTCAACAGTGATAGAAGCTGATTTACCGAGACAAGTCTATTGTCGTATGCCGGTAGTCGTCAGTGGGCAGAGGTCAACGAATCTCACTCAACACTTAGTACAAGGCAGCACCATAACCGTAAGTGGCTTTGTCGCTTACCAAACTAGCCATAATGGCGTAGGTAAATTGGTGCTACATGCCGACCACATTACTCAAATTTAAGATCAGGAGATAGCCCATGGCTCGTTTCTTCCGTCGTCGTAAATTCTGCCGTTTCACTGCAGAAGGCGTACAAGAGATTGATTACAAAGATGTAGCAACTCTTAAAAACTACATAACTGAAGCTGGTAAAATCGTACCTAGCCGTATCACTGGTACTAGCGCTAAATACCAACGTCAGCTAGCTCGTGCAATCAAGCGTTCTCGCTACCTAGCTCTATTGCCATACACTGATAAACATCAGTAATTGGCACCGTTTATTAAGAAAGAGGATTAATCAATGCAAGTTATTCTACTTGATAAAATCGGTAACCTAGGCAGCCTTGGCGACACTGTAAGCGTGAAATCTGGTTATGCTCGTAACTTCCTTATCCCACAAGGTAAGGCTGTAATGGCAACTAAATCTAACGTTGAAATGTTTGAAACTCGTCGTGCTGAACTTGAAGCTAAAGTTGCTGAGCAACTTGTTGCATCTCAAGCTCGTGCTGAACAAGTTAACGCTCTTGAAGCTGTTGTTATTACTTCTAAAGCAGGCGATGAAGGTAAACTATTTGGTTCTATTGGTACTCGTGATATCGCTGACGCTATTACAGCGGCAGGTGTTGCAGTATCTAAGAGCGAAGTTCGTCTACCTGAAGGTGCTCTACGTAACGTAGGTTCTTTCGAAGTGAGCATCCAACTTCACTCAGAAGTGTTTGCAACTGCGAAAATTCAAATCGTTGCTGAATAATTTCAGTCTTCGGATGAATTGAAAACACCAGCCTTGGCTGGTGTTTTTTTTTATCTTCAAACTACCTAGAAACGAAACTGTAAACTAAATGAAGTGACGCTATCGGCTTTACTTAGTCCTGCTGGAACCTTATCGTGGTATTGGCGAGACAAGTTCACTTTCAACGCAATCGAATCAGTAATGTGATTGGTTAAAATGAGTTCGCTATCGGTTCTGATATTACTTTCTCCTGCGACAAGAGTCAGTTCAGAGGAGATGGTTAAATTATCGAAAGTTGCCCAAACACCTTTTAAGTTACCACGAAATATGACTTCTTCGACTGTATTTGCAAATACAATATCTGTACTTGATATCTCATCTAGGTTGGGTTTTTGGTAACGAAAACCGGGCCCTATTTCAATCTCTAATAGCAATATGTCGGTATTCATCAATTGGTAACCCATTCCACCAGATAGCGTATAGTCTTTGAAATAGGCGCTGTATTTCGAATCAACACCGTTAAAGTTTGCGTATAGATAGGCTTTTGAAGCTAACTTATAGTCACTTTGCAGCGAATAGTTTGCCTGCCGCTTATTCTCTTTTCCATTTTTATCAAGACGATACAATTTCCACTCACCATTGGTTCGATGGCGACCTGTTATGTATTCTGTCTTGACTCGTGAATTTAATGACTCTGAATCAGTATTACCTGAGTGGGCTTGGTAACCCAATTCGACTTGGCTATTCCAAGGAGAAGGAACTTCGATTTCCGTATCGTTTTTAAGATCCTCATTAGCATAAGCTGCACTCATCGCGAACAGGCTAAAACTAAGAAACCAAATTTTGGACACGAAGCACCCCTAAAGTGAATAAAAAATAGTGGGCGAAATAGTAGGTGTAGGGCGGTTCTGTTTGGTCAGCATGAGGTTAATTCTCTACGAGATAAACACAAAGTTTCGTTTACATAATTACAAATGATCTATTCTGGCTATAATGGTCGGTCATTAGATAGTATTGAGCGAAGTCATGGCTGCACCACGAACAGATCAACGAAATCGTAAACCGTTTGACGCACAAGTCGACGCAATTAAAGTTCCTCCACATTCGATCGAAGCTGAGCAATCAGTGATTGGAGGCTTGCTATTGGATAACGAACGTTGGGATACGGTGGCTGAGCGTGTGGTCAGCAAAGACTTCTATAGCCGTGCGCATCGTTTAATTTTTGATGCAGCTAAATCGATTTTGGAAGCCAGTAAGCCGCTCGATCTTATTACATTATCTGAGTATCTTGAGCGTCGCGAACAGCTGGAAGATGTCGGCGGTTTTGCCTATTTAGCGGATTTGGCGAAAAATACGCCCAGTGCGGCTAACATTAATGCTTATGCTGAAATCGTAGCGGAACGAGCATTGGTGCGTAACCTCATCGGTGTTGCCAATGAGATTGCGGATGCAGGTTATGATCCGCAAGGGCGCAGTTCGGAAGATTTGCTCGATCTGGCTGAAAGTAAAGTGTTCGCCATTGCTGAGGAGCGTACCAGCGAAAATGAAGGCCCGCAGAATGTTGATTCGATTTTAGAAAGAACTTTAGAGCGTATCGAACTGCTGTATAAAACACCACAAGATGGCGTCACGGGCGTGAATACGGGGTTTGCTGATCTCAATAAGAAAACGGCTGGTTTACAAGGTTCTGATTTGATCATTGTGGCTGCTCGCCCTTCTATGGGTAAAACGACGTTTGCCATGAACTTGTGTGAAAACGCGGCCATGGAGCAAGAAAAACCGGTTCTTATCTTCTCTCTTGAGATGCCGGCTGAACAAATCATGATGCGTATGTTGGCATCGCTTTCTCGCGTTGATCAAACCAAAATTCGTACTGGGCAGTTGGATGATGAGGATTGGGCACGAATTTCATCTACCATGGGTATTCTCATGGAAAAGAAAAATATGTACATAGATGATAGCTCAGGCCTAACGCCTACCGAGGTTCGTTCTAGAGCTCGTCGTATTGCGCGCGAGCATGGCGGCTTGTCGCTCATCATGGTTGACTACTTGCAGTTGATGCGAGTTCCTTCGCAATCGGATAACCGTACTTTAGAAATTGCGGAGATCTCTCGCTCGTTAAAAGCACTGGCTAAAGAATTGAATGTGCCTGTGGTGGCTTTATCGCAGCTTAACCGTTCGTTGGAGCAGCGCGCCGATAAACGCCCAGTCAACTCCGATTTGCGTGAATCCGGTTCGATAGAACAAGATGCCGATTTGATCATGTTCATCTATCGCGACGAGGTGTATCACCCTGATAGTTCGTTAAAGGGTATCGCAGAGATTATTATAGGTAAGCAACGTAACGGCCCGATTGGTTCTGTACGGTTGACCTTCCAAGGGCAGTATTCCCGTTTTGATAATTATGCAGGCCCTGCATTTGACGATGAGTAATTTGATGAGCTACATGAAAGCGGCAACCGCCTGCATCGATCTCGATGCGTTAAAGCACAACCTACAGCGAGTAAAACAGCAGGCACCAAACAGTAAAATTATGGCGGTGGTCAAAGCAAATGGTTATGGTCATGGGCTTCGGCATGTTGCGAAACATGCACTGGGCGCGGATGCATTTGGCGTGGCGCGCATTGAAGAAGCGCTGCAACTAAGAGCGAGCGGTGTGGTAAAACCTATCTTGTTGCTTGAAGGTTTTTATTCTCCGATGGATCTTGCTGTATTGGTGACCAATAACATTCAAACCGTTGTTCACTGTGAGGAGCAGTTAGTCGCCTTAGAGCAAGCTCAATTAGATGTCCCAGTCAATGTTTGGTTGAAAATCGATAGCGGAATGCATCGTTTAGGTGTGCGCCCAGAACAATACCCCGATTTTTTAGAACGTTTGCAAGCGTGTAAAAACGTAGTGAAGCCATTGCGTTATATGAGTCATTTTGGTTGTGCCGATGAACTCGATAAATCAACCACTTCTGAGCAAATTGAGCTATTTTTAGCAATGACAAAAGGTCATGAGGGTGAAAGATCACTTGCTGCCTCCGCTGGTTTATTAGCTTGGAAGCACAGCCAGTTAGAGTGGGTTCGCCCAGGTATTATTATGTATGGCGTTTCTCCTTTTGATGATAACTCGGCGCAAGCGCTGGGTTATCAACCTGTAATGACATTAAAATCACACTTGATCGCAGTGCGTGATGTTAAAGCGGGAGAGAGTGTCGGCTACGGTGCCACTTGGACAAGCTTGCGTGACACTAAGGTTGGTGTTATCGCAATTGGCTATGGCGATGGCTATCCTCGTACTGCACCCAATGGAACTCCGGTTGTTGTCAATGGGCGTAAAGTGCCGATTGCAGGGCGAGTTTCAATGGATATGCTTACGGTCGATCTCGGTCCACAAGCCTGCGATAAGGTGGGGGATGAGGTTATTTTATGGGGAAAAGAGCTACCAGCAGAAGAAGTGGCCTCTCACATCGGCACGATCGCTTACGAGTTAGTGACGAAACTCACTTCTCGTGTTGAGATGTCGTATCAATAAAGCCAGAGTATGCACCCATTAGGTTTACCTGACCTAACTCAATATGAGAGCGGGTAAGCTGCGTCATAATGGCGCTCACAAAACGAATAACGACGTGTTGCCTTCCAAATATAGGCAGTCGATACCATTTTCTTTTTTTGCTCAATCGGGGATTCCATCATTTTGAAACAGAGTTTAGGAATGATAGGAATAAAACCTACTGTCACATCGGGATAGATACCATGTTGAAAAATATCAATCCAACGCAAACCAACGCTTGGAAAGCACTGACTGCGCATTTTGAATCAGCGCAAGATATGGACCTTAAATCGCTTTTTGCACAAGATGCACAACGTTTCGATAAATTCTCGACTCGTTTTGGTTCAGATATTCTTGTTGATTACTCAAAAAATTTGATCAACGAAGAGACCTTACAACATTTACAAGCACTGGCGAATGAGACTGAACTAAAGTCAGCCATCGACGCTATGCTGCAAGGCTGCGCGATCAACCAAACTGAAGGCCGTGCCGTACTGCACACTGCGTTACGCAACCGCAGTAACACACCGGTCATGGTTGATGGTGAAGATGTGATGCCAGCCGTGAATGCGGTACTTGAGAAGATGAAATCGTTTTCTGAACGAGTGATTTCTGGTGAATGGAAAGGTTACACTGGTAAAGCGATTACCGATATTGTCAACATTGGTATTGGTGGTTCAGACCTTGGCCCATACATGGTCACAGAAGCACTTGCGCCGTATAAGAATCATCTTAATCTTCATTTCGTTTCTAACGTTGATGGAACACACATCGTTGAAACGTTGAAAAAAGTCAATCCAGAAACCACGCTATTTTTAGTGGCTTCAAAGACGTTTACTACCCAAGAAACCATGACCAATGCACATACGGCTCGTGATTGGTTCTTAGCGGAAGCAGGCGATGAAACTCATGTTGCAAAACACTTTGCGGCGCTGTCGACTAATGCGAAATCAGTCGCTGAGTTTGGTATTGATACAGACAACATGTTCGAATTTTGGGATTGGGTCGGTGGACGCTACTCACTATGGTCAGCGATTGGTCTATCCATTGTATTGGCTGTAGGCTATGACAACTTTGTGGAACTGCTGTCCGGCGCGCATGAGATGGATCAACATTTTGTGGCGACACCTTTTGAGCAAAATATTCCTGTGATCCTAGCCTTGATTGGTATTTGGTATAACAACTTCCACGGCGCCGAATCAGAAGCGATTCTGCCTTATGACCAATACTTACATCGCTTTGCCGCTTATTTCCAACAGGGCAATATGGAATCAAACGGTAAATACGTAGATCGTAACGGTCAAGCGGTAACTTACCAAACGGGTCCAATCATTTGGGGTGAGCCCGGTACTAATGGTCAACACGCCTTTTATCAATTGATCCACCAGGGAACAAAATTGATCCCGTGTGATTTTATTGCGCCAGCGCTCAGCCATAACCCAGCGGGTGATCATCACCAAAAATTGATGTCGAACTTTTTTGCTCAAACAGAAGCGTTAGCGTTTGGAAAAACGCAGCAAACCGTTGAAGCTGAGCTAAAAGCGGCGGGCAAATCAGCACAAGAAATGGCGGCAATCGCACCATTTAAAGTGTTTGAAGGAAACCGCCCAACCAACTCAATCTTAGTTAAGCAGATCACGCCACGCACTTTGGGCAACCTGATTGCGATGTACGAGCATAAAATTTTCGTACAGGGTGTTATTTGGAATATCTTCAGTTTCGATCAATGGGGCGTTGAGCTTGGTAAGCAGTTAGCAAACCAAATTCTGCCTGAGTTAGCCGACGATGCTCAAGTGAGTTCACACGACAGCTCAACCAATGGTTTGATTAACGCGTTTAAGACATTTAAAGCGTAATGCGTCAAAACCTTACTTGGATGTGAGTAAGGTTTTATCCAAATAAAAAAGGTTGATACTTAACGGTATCAACCTTTTTTTCTTTAATGAAAGAGCTTACTCGAAACAGATTTCGATAAAAGCGTTACCCCACTGAGAGGTAAACGGCATGATAATAATTGCACCTTCGCATTTATGACGAATCGTGTGGCCTTTTCCTGAGACAACAACCGGAGTTGCCATATCAAAGTCAAAACCACTCTCGGCAAGAATACGTTTAGCTCCGCCTGTCACCATGTTGGTGATTTCGCCGACCATATCTGTCACTTCTTCATTGAGACCGTTGGGGCGTTCACCTAACATATTTTGCATGATTTCCAATGCTAGACTTTCATCAAAAGTAATAGACATGGAACCGCGGCTTTGACTACCAACCATACCAATCAAGCCAGAGACATCACCACGGGCAATCTCATCTTTCTTTACACGAGGTTTCTGTGGCTTCAACTCTAATGAAGCCATCGTTTTTAACACGTTCATTAAAGAAGCTAAAAACGGGTTTACAAATTCAGCGCGCATAACCTTCTTCTACTGTTTTTATACTTTCAGACTTGAGGAACACGTTTGGCAAACACCATGAGATTCAATAACGTGATTAACGATGTTAAAACCGTGTTTCTCAGCGTTGCTTGCTAGCAAGGCTATCAGACTATCATCTTGAAGTTCAATAACATTGCCACATTTGTCACAAATTAATAGGTGTGAGAAATGCTTATTAGCATTACAAGAGCAACATGAAATAAAGCTATTTGTTGACTCCACTCTATGAATAAAGCCTTGTTCTAACAAAAAGTCCAGAGCACGATACACCGTTGGTGGTTTAGCTTGGGGCTCGCTTTGCTTTAAATCTTCAAGCAATTCATAAGCACTGGATGCTTTTTTGCTTGAACAAATCAGTTCAAACACTCTCTTTCGTTGAGAAGTTAGTCGTACTCCTCTCGCTGCGCATAGTTCTTCTATTTGTTTCGTTAGCTTGTGGTCCAAATTCATCACCATAACCATTGGACTTTAATAATAATATACTATTTCCAGATTAATAGCCTTGTAGCCTACAACATTTTCTGGAGTTAGTTAGCGATGTGATCGTTGTTTGCAACGAAAATAGTACTTAAATTACCTTATATCGATGCAAAACGATACAGAAGAAGAACTGTTGGCGCTATAAACTCGAAGCGATTACAATGCCAAACTTTGTTTTTGGCTGTAAGTTTAGCCATTGAAACTGACTGAATTGGGATATCTAAATCATGACTCACCCTTGTAGGCTATCAGTAGCACCGATGCTCGATTGGACAGATCGCCACTGCCGATACTTTCATCGTTTGCTGTCCTCGCAAACGTTACTGTATACCGAGATGGTCACGACAGGCGCGATCATTCATGGTAGAGGGGACTTCTTGGCTTACAACGAGGAGGAACACCCAGTAGCGTTACAATTGGGTGGTTCAAATCCACAAGATCTCGCTCATTGTGCCAAACTCGCCCAGCAGTACGGGTACGATGAAATCAACCTCAATGTAGGTTGTCCGTCCGATCGCGTCCAGAATGGTCGTTTTGGTGCTTGTTTAATGGCTGAGCCGCAACTGGTGGCGGATTGCGTTGCAGCGATGAAATCAGTAGTTGATATTCCGGTAACCGTAAAGACGCGTATTGGTATTGATGACATGGATTCTTATGAATTTTTGACTGATTTTATTTCATTGGTATCAGAGAAAGGGGGCTGTGAACAGTTTACTATTCATGCGCGTAAGGCGTGGCTTAGTGGTTTGAGCCCAAAAGAGAACCGTGAAATACCGCCGTTAGATTACTCACGGGCATATCAGCTGAAAAAAGATTTCCCACATTTAGTCATTGCTGTGAATGGCGGTGTCAAAACCTTAGCTGAAGTCAGTGAGCATTTACAGCATCTTGATGGCGTAATGATTGGACGGGAAGCTTATCAAAGCCCTTATTTGTTGGCGGAAGTGGATCAGACCATTTTTGGTATGGATACGCCGATTAAAAAACGTTCTCAAATTATTGAAGAGATGTTTCCTTATATTGAACGTCAATTAGCTCAGGGGTCTTACCTTGGCCATATTACCCGCCATATGTTAGGTATGTTCCAAAATATGGCAGGTGCTCGTCAATGGCGACGTTATATCAGTGAGAATGCGCATAAGCCCGGTGCGGGAATTGAAGTCGTGCAAGCGGCATTAGCAAAAATTCCGAAAGAGTTGAATGTGTAAAAATTACCAACTTAAGTGGTGATTTTTACCAATAATAGAAAGGCTAAATGACTCGGTGTTATTTGGCTTTTTTTATTGAAATAAATATTGCTTTTCAAGTGCTTGATTGGCCAAGAAACTGTGATTTTTTTAGTCTTGACTTGAAATCAGAGGTGGTGATAACAAGTTGGCTCGATATCTGCTAGTGGTAAGAGAAACGGAGGAAAGCATCATGTTTGAACTTATTTTCTTATTGGTTTTTATTGCAACTTTATTGGCGACAGGCATCACTTTGGCGACTGTGTTTATTGCGACGATCATGGGCTTTATAGTATTGGCATTACTAGGCATGATTGGAGTGATGTTTAAGCTACTACCTTGGATCATTGTGATTGTTTTGGGGGTCTGGTTCTTCCGTCATGTGGTATACACCCCTCGCTAATGTGGCAGTCAACGAAATGTTAACTCACTTCAGGAATATGCTACTATCGCGTTCAATTAAGAACATGCATTAGTAGCGAATAAATAGGGAGCAATAGGGATGAATAAACCAATTTGGTTAGCGTTGGTCAGTGTGGCAATGATGATGTCAACCGCATCGGTTCAAGCAGAATCATTTTATCGTGGAGAAGTTGGCGCTGACATGTGGTGGGGCAGCACTAAAATCGACAATACTCGTCGTGATGATGTGAAGACACCTTCAATCCACGTTGCTTTTGAGCATCAGCTACCTTATTTGCCCAATGCGAGTATTCGTTATACAACGCTTGAGGCGGATTATGCATCCTTTGATAAATACGACTATACCTTGTATTACAATCTGTTAGAGCGACAGTTAATGTCGTTCGATGCGGGTGTTACATTCACTCAATATAGTGGTTCTCAGTATCAAGCACCAGATAGCTTGAAGTACAGTTTTGATAAGACGACTTTTAACTGGTATGCCTATGCCACAATTAAAATTCCCAATACCCAAGTTGATGTGATTGGGCAGTTTGATTTTGGTGATAGTGGCGGAATTAAAAGCGCAGATGTACTAGCGGGTTTGCAGTATTCCATACCTATTCGTGCTGGCAATGTCGCATTGCGTGGCGGCTATCGTGTGATTGATCTTGAATTCACCGAACTTGACCCAAAAACGAAAAACTCATTTGTCTTTGTTGATGGTTGGTTCTTGGGGGCTGAATTTCAATTTTAAGTATCGATTCGATACTTACGCGCTAAATGCATTTTCCATAAAACGCTACCTCTACAAGGTGGCGTTTTTTATAACTGATAATTATATTATTGTGCAATTTCTTAGCAGAATAAGCAAAATGTACCATGCTTAATTCACGAGTGAATAATGTGAAAATGGTGTGGTGATGACGATTACCGAGTTAAGGGACTTGTATCGTGAGAACAAGCTTATCGAAGCCATTATTGAACCTTCTTTCCAAGAAGGGCATTGGATAGTCGAGTTTCGGCATTGCCGTGGTGGGTTCGTGCTATTAACCGATTCTCAGGGTGACGAATGCCAGTATACCGATCTGGATCTTGCCTCTAAATCGGCTATGGAGGTGGGTTTTAAGCAAGTTCGAGTCGAGTCTAAATGAGAGAATTAAGCGTAATGCCTACTTCCAAAAAGTTATAAAACATACTTATCTATTCTTTCTTGTTATTAAAGAGAGTGGTTAATCTATTGTCACGCAATGAATAGGGAAGTCGTGACCATGTCTTCAGGAAATACCATACCCCAAGAGCTAGCCAGTTTAGCTAGCCCACTCAATGACGCGCAACTGAACGGATTGCAGCGTACTATTTCAGAACTTTCCCCGCAGCAGCTTGCTTGGGTTAGCGGATATTTTTGGGGCCTCAGTCAGTCTCAAGCATCAAGTATTTCTACTTCCAGCTCACAAGCAGCCACTTTAGTATCAATGGAGCCTGCGACTCAATTAACCATTATTTTCGCTTCTCAAACAGGAAATGCAAAAGGCCTTGCTGAAGGATTGGAAAGAGAAGCTCAGGCTGCCGGTATCGCGGTTCAATTATTCGATGCGAGTGATTACAAGGGCAAAGATCTTGCGAAAGAAACGCATGTTATTTTTGTTGCATCGACCAATGGCGAGGGCGAAGCCCCTGACAATGCATTAGCGCTGCATGAATTTTTACAATCCAAGAAAGCGCCGAAATTACCTCACTTGCAATATGGTGTGATTGGCTTAGGTGACTCCAGTTATGAATTTTTCTGCCAAACGGGTAAAGATTTTGATGCATTTTTAGAGCAGCTTGGTGCCAAACGTTTTATTGAACGAGTGGATTGCGACGTTGATTACGAACATCAAGCCGCCGAGTGGAAAGCCAAAGCATTAGCAGTGGTAAAAGAAGCTTTTGCAAGTACGCCTGCGCAAGTTGTGCAATTACCCGTGAGTCAAACCACGAGTCATCTATCTCAATACAGTAAGCAAAATCCTTACAGTGCGACTTTACTGACGAGTCAAAAAATTACTGGGCGAGATTCAGGAAAAGAGGTGCACCACATTGAAATTGACTTGGGTGAGTCAGGTATAACGTATCAGTCTGGGGATGCGCTTGGAGTATGGTATGAAAACGATACAGAGTTAGTCAATGCCGTGTTATCTGCGACTGGGCTATCGGGTGTCGAAAGTGTTGAGGTCGATGGCGAAAGTTTATCCATCCATAGTGCTTTAATGCATAAATATGAAATTACGGCTGCAAATCCTCAGATGGTGACCAAGTTTGCTGAGTTATCTGGTTGTACGAAACTGCTTGAGCTGGTGGAGGATAAAGAGAAGCTCAGATTGTATGCGAGCCATCATCAAGTGATTGATGTACTGCGAGAGAAGCAAACTAAACTGACGGCCCAAGCGCTACTCTCTTTATTACGTCGTTTAACGCCGCGTCTTTATTCTATCGCATCAAGTCAAAGCGAAGTTGAAGATGAAGTGCATCTTACCGTCAGCATTGTTCAGTATACACACCAAGATGAGCACCGTTTTGGGGGAGCGTCCAGTTACCTTGGCCAGCGCTTAGAAGAGGGCGACAAGGTAAAGGTTTTCATTGAACACAATAATAATTTCAAACTACCGCAAGATGATAACGTGCCTATTATCATGATTGGTCCTGGCACCGGAATTGCGCCATTTCGTAGCTTTATTCAAGAGCGTGATAACCGTGAAGCAAAAGGAAAAAACTGGCTGTTTTTTGGTGATCGTACATTTACTCAAGATTTTCTCTATCAAGTTGAGTGGCAAAAATATCTGAAATCCGGTGTGCTGAGTCGTCTAGATGTGGCGTTTAGCCGTGATCAGCATGAGAAAGTCTACGTTCAGCATCGATTACTTGAACAATCCGAACTGGTCTGGCAATGGATTCAAAACGGTGCGTATCTTTATGTCTGTGGTGATGCAACGCACATGGCGAAAGATGTGCATGATGCACTAATTGTTATTGCACAGCAGCAAGGTGGGTTATCACGTGAACAGGCAGAGACATATATCAACGATCTGCGCAAAGCAAAACGTTATCAAAGGGATGTGTACTAATGAGCACCAAACAACAATCTAATCATCAAGAAGTATTAGGACAAGAGCTAGGCCCATTGTCAGATAACGAGCGCTTGAAACGTGAAAGTCACTTTTTACGTGGGACGATCGAGCAAGATCTGCAAGATCACATCACAGGTGGCTTTAGTGCTGACAACTTTCAGTTGATTCGCTTTCATGGCATGTATCAACAAGACGATCGCGATATTCGTAACGAACGTGCAAAACAAAAGTTAGAACCTCTGCACAATGTGATGTTACGTGCGCGCATGCCTGGCGGGATCATCACACCGAAACAATGGCTAGCGATAGATAAATTTGCAACTGAGCACAGCCTATATGGCAGCATTCGTTTAACCACTCGCCAAACCTTTCAGTTTCACGGGGTATTGAAGCCTAACATTAAATTGATGCATCAAACGTTAAACAGCATTGGTATTGATTCGATTGCCACCGCGGGTGATGTGAACCGTAACGTACTGTGTACGTCCAATCCTGTGGAGTCTGAACTGCATCAGGAAGCTTACGAATGGGCGAAGAAGATTTCGGAACATCTGTTACCTAAAACGCGCGCTTATGCCGAAATTTGGTTGGATGGTGAAAAACTAGAAACTACAGATGAAGAGCCGATTTTAGGTAATAACTACTTACCGCGTAAGTTCAAAACGACAGTGGTTATTCCGCCCCAAAACGATGTGGATGTACATGCCAACGATTTAAACTTTGTTGCGATTGCCGAACAAGGTCGGTTAGTTGGTTTTAATGTGCTGGTGGGTGGCGGCCTAGCCATGACGCACGGTGATACTTCTACTTACCCGCGTCGTGCTGATGATTTCGGATTTATTCCTTTGGATAAAACCTTAGAAGTCGCCGCCGCTGTGGTTACGACTCAGCGTGATTGGGGAAACCGGTCTAATCGTAAAAATGCAAAAACTAAATACACACTCGATAGAGTGGGCGTCGATGTGTTCAAAGCCGAAGTTGAAAAGCGTGCTGGTATTGAGTTTGCGGTCAGCCGCCCTTACGAGCTCACAGAACGTGGTGATCGGATTGGGTGGATTGAAGGCATCGATGGTAAGCATCATTTAACACTTTTCATCGAAAATGGTCGTTTACTCGATTTCCCTGATAAACCGCTAAAGAGTGGTGTGGCAGAAATTGCTAAAATCCACCAAGGTGATTTTCGTATGACGGCCAATCAAAACCTCATCGTAGCGGGAGTACCTGCTGTACAAAAAGCTACGATTGAGCAGATTGCGCGTCAGCATGGTTTGATCAATGACAATGTGAGTGAGCAACGTAAAAATTCGATGGCGTGTGTCTCTTTCCCTACATGTCCATTAGCTATGGCTGAGGCGGAACGTTTCCTCCCTCAATTTGTAACGGATGTAGAGACGATCCTACAAAAACATGCGTTACCTAAAGAAGAAAACATTATCTTACGTGTCACAGGTTGTCCGAACGGATGTGGCCGAGCCATGTTGGCTGAAATTGGTTTAGTTGGTAAAGCTCCCGGTCGCTACAACCTACATCTTGGCGGCAATAGAGCGGGCACACGTGTGCCTAAAATGTATAAAGAAAACATTACCGATAAACAGATCCTAGAAGAAATTGACCATCTAGTCGGCCGCTGGGCGCTAGAGCGTCAATCCAATGAGGGTTTTGGCGATTTCACCATTCGCACCGGCATTATAGAAGAGGTGATCATCTCTAAGAGAGATTTCTATGCTTGAAGTGCCAGTAGTTCCTAAATTGTCCGAGTTATTGGCGCTAACTAAAGTAGAGCAAACGTTACGCCTTGCCCCATTAAATGCTTATCTCGAAACGTTAACAGCGCAGCAGCGAGTGATGTGGGCGATTGAGAATCTAGAAGGAACCCATGCGCTTTCTTCTAGCTTTGGCATTCAAGCCGCATTGATGCTGCATCTGGTTTCTAGCGTAAAAAGCGATATACCAGTGGTATTGACGGATACGGGCTATTTGTTTCCTGAAACATATCAATTTATTGACCAGCTCACGGAGCACCTAAATCTCAATCTGCATATCTTCAGCGCTACGATAAGTCCATCATGGCAGGAGGCGCGTTACGGTAAACTTTGGGAACAAGGTGTTACTGGCATTGAACAATACAATCACCTTAATAAAGTAGAACCGATGCGAAGAGCGTTAGATGAACTAAATATTGGTACTTGGTTTTCTGGCCTACGCCGAGAGCAATCACAATCGCGGGCGACATTACCTATTTTAGCGATTCAAAATGGTGTGTTTAAATTCCTACCTGTGATTGATTGGACAAATAAAGATGTACATTATTATCTGCAAGAAAATCACCTGCCGTATCATCCATTATGGGAGCAAGGTTACCTTTCAGTTGGTGACACTCATACCACTCGTAAATGGGAACCGGGAATGAATGAAGAAGAAACGCGTTTCTTCGGCTTAAAAAGAGAGTGTGGTCTTCATGAAGAGAATAACTAAGGAGATGATGCAGGTATTTAATCTTCTACATAGTGTAAAAAAGAAATGAGTGAAACGGAAAAAGCGTCTGAAGGCGCTTTTTCTACGTTTGAAAAGATAAAAATTACAGCCAATGTGCATAACTCTGTGGGTAACATGTTTACTTGATCTTAGTAAAATTGAATAAATAAGGCTTTGAGCAGTAATTTGGTGATTAAGCGCTATTTTTGCAATTTTTATAAAATAACGCTTGCCAACGTGACGGCGATCTCTATAATGCGACCTCACTGACACGGCACAGCCAGTAAGGGTTCAAGCCCAACCAGCAGCCAATCAGTAGGTCAAATCGGTAAGACGAAATAATTTAATAAAGTGTTTGACACTTTTCATTATCTCGCTAGAATGGCCGCCTCTTCAAAGGAAGCCTCGGCAACCCAGCGAAGAACGCTCTTTAACAATATAAACCTATCAATCTGTGTGGGCACTCGTTGATGAT
>NZ_CAWPJH010000019.1:0-19500 GCF_963888445.1 Vibrio sp. B1-2 | reverse complement strand
AAGCGTAAATACGATTAATCATTGCGACACTAGCTCAGTTGGTAGAGCGCAACCTTGCCAAGGTTGAGGTCACGAGTTCGAACCTCGTGTGTCGCTCCAAATTCTTTTCGAAGAAAAGAATAGCGCCACGCAACCTAGCTAAGGTTGAGGTCACGCCTTTTTATTTAAAGAAAGTGAACCTCGTGTGTCGCTCCAAATTCTTTTCGAAGAAAAGAATAGCGCCGCACAACCTAGTTAAGGTTGAGGTCACGACTCTTTGTTTAAAGAAAGTGAACCTCGTGTGTCGCTACAAATTCTCTTGTTAGAGAGTGTAAGTTTTCATCGTACTTAACGGTGACACAATACGGACGCGGGGTGGAGCAGCTTGGTAGCTCGTCGGGCTCATAACCCGAAGGTCGTCGGTTCAAATCCGGCCCCCGCAACCAAATTCAGATTAAGCGTGAATGCGATTAATCATTGCGACACTAGCTCAGTTGGTAGAGCGCAACCTTGCCAAGGTTGAGGTAACGGTTATGTGTCGCTCCAGCTTCTTTCAGAGTATTCTCTGAACTCAAACCAGTATTTGGTTTATGCTCTTTCTTTAATGCTGTGAAGCATAACTCCCTAAAATAAAAATAATCTGCAGTTCTAAGCGGATTTATTGCCGTCTTGATAACTTACGTGCTGAATTTCAATACACAGGTTAGTCTCTGTAGAATCTGGCTTTTCGTCGCTATTTATTCTTATTCATTAACAGAGTTATCCACAAAAATTAATTGTGGATAAGTTGGTGTATAACGTGTTTTTAGTGAAGTGCTGGTAAGTGTCAGTGAAAGATCTTTTAATGCGGCTCTGTTCTCTAATCTTGCTGTCTTCCTGTGTAACTAATTGTTTTTAAATTGATTTTTGTTATTTTGTCACCATTAGGTCAACTAACTGTATGATCATTAATATCAAGATCTTTGATCCTTGTCATTAATTGCTGATGTGGCTAACTTTTCTTAATTATAGAAAACAGTGTCGTGTTTAAAATTTTGTCCACAAATTGGCATTTTGAGATACATATCAAAGTCTGTGTTCATTAGTTATGCAATTACCTCATTTTTTACGCATCACGCGGTAACCCTTTCTCGACAATTCGAATTAAGCGCTGCTGCTTCTTATTGCTAGAGCATGCACTCGCTGGCTCCGATGATTTTCGTTTTTGTTCTACTAGCGCCCAATGTATATGTTCGTCTAATAAATCAGACAAGCCTAACCTCGTGTTTAGCGCTGCGATAATGCGTTGTGAATATGGCGCGTTTCCTAAAGCGATGGAAAGATTACGCAACCATTGCTGGTGGCCAATTCGGCGAATAGCCGAACCTTCCATATAACGTAAGAAGGTGGCCTCATCCCAAGCAAACAGTTCAACTAAGTCTGGTTCATCCAGTGCTTGACGGCGATGAAAATCACTTTGTTGAGTGAGCTCGGAAAAGCGATTCCAAGGGCAGACCAACTGGCAATCATCACAGCCGTAAATGCGGTTACCCATTGCCTTGCGAAACTCTTCAGCAATTACGCCATCATATTCTATGGTGAGGTAAGAGATGCATCGGCGAGCATCAACAACACCGTCTTCCACGATGGCTTGTGTAGGGCATGAGGTGATGCAGGCAGTGCATTTGCCACATTGATTACTGCTTGGTGTATCGACTGGCAGCGGCAAATCAATCAGTAGTTCACCAAGAAAAAACCAAGAACCACTCTCTTTATCAAGGATAAGCGAATGCTTGCCAGTCCAACCAAGTCCAGCTTTTTGTGCTAAAGGCCGCTCTAGTATTGGGGCGGAGTCCACAAAAGGGCGATAACCGAGTGCCCCCACTTCTTGTTCAATCTTTTCGCCGAGTTTTTTGAGCTGGTTGCGTACCAGTTTATGGTAGTCACGCCCCAGAGCGTAGCGGCTGATATAAGCGTAATTGGGATTATTCAAATCACTGGCAAACCGAGCATCTGGGGGTAAGTAATTCATGCGTGCGCTGATCACACGGACGGTGCCGGGAAGGAGTTCATGTGGCCTAGCTCGCATCATGCCATGGCGCGCCATCCAGTCCATTTCACCGTGAAATCCAGCATCCAACCATTTCTGCAAAGACTCTTCGTGCTCACTGAGATCGATATCGCAGATCCCGACCTTTTCGAAGCCAAGTTCACGTGCCCAGATTTTAATTTTGTCTGCCAGTACTTGGTAGTCCATTATCGATGAGCTCGTTGCAAAAAGGGGCGAGGATCTTAACGGATCCTTTATTGAGGATCTAGGAAATGATCGTCTGTGATGTGGATTAAACTGACATAAAAAGCGAGTTTTTTCCTTTTACTTACAGAAGAGAGCTTGTCTCTCAATTCCAACCCAGTTTACTATTCGAGTTCTTTTGATTTTTATATAGTCAATTTTCGACACTTGAGAGCGGTAATTCATGAGTACTAAGATCTTTACCTTAAAAGACGAACAGCAAACGGTAAAATTAGGCGCAGCTTTGGCTAAGCGATGCTCTGCGCAAACCACGCTTTATTTGCATGGTGATCTCGGTGCTGGAAAAACAACCTTCAGCCGTGGCTTCATCCGCGCATTAGGCCATGTTGGCAACGTCAAGAGCCCGACTTATACCTTAGTTGAACCTTATCAACTAGCCGATTGGCAAGTATACCATTTTGATCTTTATCGCTTGGCCGATCCGGAAGAGTTGGAATTTATGGGTATTCGTGACTATTTCACACCGGATGCGATCTGCCTTGTTGAGTGGCCAGAAAAAGGCAGCGGTCTACTTCCAACCGCAGATATTGATGTTGAGCTACGCTACGATGGCGAACAAAGGCAAGCTTTTCTGAGTGCAAACAGCCCCTATGGATCCTCATTGCTGAGTCAGTTGGAGTTATGTTGAACATCATCCATTTGTTACGAACGATAACTCTATCGCTTGCGGTTTGGGGCTGTGCTTTATTTACTTCAACGACGCACGCGAATGCATTAGAAGGCGTGCGCGTTTGGCCCTCTCCAGATGAAACTCGAGTGGTTATCGATCTCAAAACTGAAGCGGATTATAGCTATTTCACCTTAAGCAGCCCCGAGCGTTTGGTGGTGGATTTAAAAAACACCACGCTTAATACAAAATTGCCGCTTAAAGTCACGGATAGCCCTGTTCTCAAGCAAATTCGTAATAGCTCGCCTCCGGAGAAAGGGACGTATCGCTTGGTGTTTGAGTTACAGCGCAAAGTGAACCCTCAGCCATTTAAACTTGCACCAACGCCGGGTGGTCAGTATGGGCATCGTTTGGTGGTTGATTTACCCCACAATTTGGATAGCGACAAGGCGACAGTAAAACCGGCCAGCCAAACTAAAGTGAGCCGCGATGCTTCGCAGTTATTAGGAACCGAGGATATCGTGGTCGCTATTGATGCTGGTCATGGCGGAGAAGATCCCGGCTCGATTGGCCCGACCAAAAAATATGAAAAAAATGCCACCTTAAGTATCTCCAAGAAGATCGCAGATCAAATTAACGCCGTTCCAGGAATGAAGGCGGTCATGACACGCAGTGGCGATTACTTTGTCAATCTCAATAAACGTTCTGAAATTGCGCGCCGTAATAAGTCACACCTACTTGTCTCCATTCACGCCGATGCGTTTCATACCCCGCAACCCAGGGGGGGGTCGGTGTTTGTGTTAAATACCAAGCGTGCGAATACGGAAATAGCTCGCTGGGTTGAGAACCACGAACAGCAATCAGAACTGTTAGGTGGGGCTGGTGAAGTGCTGGCAAAAAACAATAGCGATCGAAACGTTAGCCAAACCTTGCTGGACTTGCAATTTAGTCACTCGCAAAAAGAGGGTTACAAGGTGGCAACTCATCTGCTAGGCGAAATGGGAAAAGTAGCCCATTTACATAAAGCAGAGCCAGTCAACGCAAGTTTGGCGGTACTTAAGTCGCCCGATATTCCTTCGGTGTTGGTTGAAACAGGTTTTATTTCTAACCCTACCGAGGAACAATTGCTATTTCAGCGCTCGCATCAAGATAAATTGGCTCGCGCATTGGCAACCGCCATCGTCAAGTATTTTGAAGAAAACCCACCCGAGGGCACTCTGTTTGCTAATCGTGGTAAGACGCAAAAGCACAAAGTGCAGCGTGGTGAATCACTCTCGGTTATCGCTAATAAATATGGCACCTCGACTCAAGCATTAATCGCAACCAACAAACTAAAAAATGCCAATTTGTCGATTGGTCAAATCTTAACGATTCCTGCCACGTCAGCTCCGATTCGTGTTCCTGTGGTCAGCAACCCAGTAGAAACGGAAATTGTTACGCATGTGGTGAAATCTGGCGAGTATTTGGGCAAGATAGCGAGCACGTATAAAGTGAGTGTGGATGCGATTAAACGCGAGAATAACTTGCGTTCAGACACCTTAACGCTGGGGCAGAAACTGAAGATAACGGTGAGTTTGAAGGATAAGCCGCTGCGTAAGCATAAAGTTGAAAAAGGCGAGTTTTTGAGCAAAATTGCCAGCCAATATCAAGTGAGTCTGAATAGTATTCGCCAAGTAAACCAACTTCGGTCTGATCAGCTCGCCATAGGGCAAGTGTTGATCATTCCCAATAAGTAGTAATGAGTATGACGATTAAGATTCTACCCGCACGTCTTGCTAACCAAATTGCCGCAGGTGAAGTGGTTGAAAGACCGGCTTCTGTCGTTAAAGAGCTGGTGGAGAATAGCTTGGATTCGGGCGCCTCTCGTATCGATATCGATATCGAAAAGGGAGGTGCGAAGCTTATTCGTGTGCGCGATAACGGACAAGGGATAGTAAAAGAGGAATTGGCGCTCGCTTTAAGCCGCCATGCAACTTCTAAAATTCACACCTTGGATGATTTAGAGGCGATCGTCAGCTTAGGTTTTCGTGGAGAAGCGCTCGCGAGTATTAGCTCAGTCTCTCGGCTTACATTGACGTCTCGTCCAGCCACGCAAGAACAGGCTTGGGCAGCATACAGTGAAGGTCGAGATATGGCGGTTAAGTTGCAGCCAACCGCACACCCGATTGGAACGTCTGTCGAAGTGCTCGATCTGTTCTTTAATACGCCCGCTCGGCGCAAATTTTTACGCACAGAGAAAACAGAATTTACTCACATTGATGAGCTACTAAAACGCATTGCTTTGAGCCGGTTTGATGTCACCATCAATGTGCGCCATAACGGCAAGATGGTACGTCAATATCGAGCGGCTAAAACGGCCGCTCAAGAGGAAAAAAGAATCGCGGCTGTGTGTGGCAACGCTTTTGTTCGCCATATGCTGAACATTGAGTTGGAACATCAAGGGCTTCGCTTGCATGGTTGGATAACGACTCCAGAAGGCGCGCGCCAGCAGAGTGATTTGCAATACTGCTATGTTAATGGGCGGATGATGCGTGACAAGCTGATTAATCATGCTATCCGGCAAAGTTATGAAACCAGCCTGAGAGGCGATCAGTTCGCCACTTATGTACTCTTCATTGAGCTCGATCCCCATCAAGTGGATGTGAATGTCCATCCCGCGAAACATGAGGTGCGTTTCCATCAAGCGCGATTAGTGCATGATTTTATCTATCAAGCACTCAGTAGTGCACTGGCTGAAAGCAAACACATTGAAAAGCCGCAGCTCAAACCATCGGCTTTTCATCAGCCCGATGCGGAGACTGTGGATCGCATTGAGAATGACACTGCAATTGATAGTGTGTGCCAAGAAACTGAGGGGCATAACACCGTTCCAGAGCAAGTGTGGCAAGCGATTGACAACACTCCCGCTTATCCACGAAAAGCTGAGCGAGAAAGTACAACCGCGCACGGCATAGCTGAAACGCCAAAGCGTAGCCATTGGCAGCAAAACGGCTCTCCATCTTCTTCTCGGGCGAAAGCTGAGCGCCAGCCAACGGGCTCACCTTTGAGCGGGGAAGTGAAGCTCTATCAAGAGCTGATGGCAACTCAACCGCCAGCTTCAGCAGTCGAACTTTCTCCTATCGCACATCAAGATCAAGGTGAAATGCTGCAGCTCGAACAGTTGGGTAAAGCTATTGCGGTAATCAAAGGGCAGTACCTGTTAATGGGGTCCAAACAGGGCGTCGTATTGCTTTCTCTTATCAAAGGAGCATGGCTGAAAACTCGCGGCCAGTTGCATACCGAACAAGGCGGCTTGAAAAGCCAACCCTTACTCGTGCCGCTCTCCATAAAGCTCTCAGCACAAGAACATCAAGCGTTAGCGCATTGCCAGCCGATGTTGAATACGCTAGGGATTGAGCTTAAAGAACGTCATGGTTCAAGCATCATGGTGATGGGCGTACCTCAACCGTTGAGGCAACAAAACCTGCAAAACTTAATCCCAGATCTGCTATCTTACGTGTCCGCTAATTTTACGGCTGATGATGAACCTATTACGGTGGATCTTGTTGCCGATTGGCTGGCTGAACACATCACTGTGGTGAAAAGTGACTACACTTTGTCTGAAGCCATCCAAATGATTTCGGAACTTGAACAGCTTTGGCAAGGGCAACTTCCTCTTCATGATGCGAGTTTTATCCGTCCCGTTGATTTTTCTACCACCATAGCGGCCTTGTTGGCATAACGAATTAAAAGAATGATGAATCAAACACAACCATTGGCTCTGTTTTTAATGGGCCCGACCGCATCAGGTAAAACAGATTTGGCGATTCGTTTACGCCAAAAATACCCAGTGGAAATCATCAGTGTCGACTCGGCGCTGATCTACAAAGGCATGGATATTGGCACCGCCAAACCTAATGCGCATGAACTGGCACTCGCTCCCCATCGTCTGATCGATATTTTGGATCCAAGTGAAGCCTATTCGGCGGCGGATTTTCGTCGCGATGCATTACTTGCAATGCATGATATTACCGCGCAAGGTAAAATTCCTCTGCTCGTTGGGGGAACTATGTTGTATTACAAGGCTCTACTAGAAGGGCTTTCGCCACTTCCTGCGGCTAACCCTGAGATACGGCAACAAATTGAGCAAGAGGCTTTGGAGCATGGTTGGGGTCAGTTACACGATCAATTACAAACGATTGATCCGGTTTCGGCGGCAAGAATTCATCCCAATGATCCACAAAGATTGTCACGAGCATTGGAAGTTTACCGAATTTCAGGTAAAACTCTTACAGAGTTAACTCAAACGAAAGGTGAAAGCCTGCCATTTCGAGTTAAACAGTTTGCTATAGCTCCCAAGGAAAGGGCTGAGCTCCACCGTCGAATCGAACTCAGGTTTGAAAAGATGATCGAAGCTGGATTTGAAGAAGAAATGAAAGCACTTTATGCTCGAAACGATCTTCATCCGGATTTGCCATCGATTCGCTGTGTTGGTTATCGACAGATGTGGGACTATTTGGATGGGAATTGTACGTTAGAGGAAGCGGTATATCGTGGAATCTGTGCAACCCGTCAATTGGCCAAGCGTCAGATCACCTGGTTACGCAGCTGGGATGATTTAACTTGGTTAGATAGCGAAAACATTGATCATGCAGTAGAAACTCTCTCAAATGCCATAGCATCTGATGGAGTTAGCTGTGTATAATGTGATCGCTTTTGCGTGATGTACCCTGTAAAGGATCCGTTACTTGATATTTGGCATTATCGCCGTCATAACAAGTAGCAACGGGGTTTTTATTCATTTAGCTCAGATGCAAAGGCCGCACCAATAATGCAGTGCACCACTAGCTAAATAACTACAACAAAATACAAATAAGGAAAATAAAATGGCTAAGGGGCAATCTCTACAAGACCCATTCTTAAATGCACTACGTCGTGAGCGCATTCCAGTATCCATCTACCTTGTGAACGGAATTAAGCTTCAAGGTCAGATTGAATCCTTTGATCAATTTGTGATCTTACTGAAAAACACAGTCAATCAAATGGTGTATAAGCATGCGATTTCAACGGTTGTTCCTGCACGTGCAGTGAGCCACCACACTGCTGAGCCACGCACTGGGTCTGATCGTCCATCAGACAAATCAGAAGAGTAATTCTCTGATTAGTATTATTTACTTACAAAGGAGTTGGTTGCTTGTTTGACCGTTACGAAGCCGGTGAGCGAGCGGTACTTGTTCATATCAACTTCACGCAAAAGGGTGAGTGGGATGATCTCAGCGAGTGTGAAATGCTGGTTTCTTCTGCTGGAGTGTCGACACTGCAAATTATTACTGGCAGCCGTCAAACTCCACACCCTAAATATTATGTCGGTGAGGGCAAAGCCCAAGAGATAGCGCATGCGGTTCAACTTGTTGAAGCGGATGTGGTGATCTTCAACCACGCCCTTTCTCCTGCCCAAGAACGTAATCTTGAACAACTATGCCAATGTCGAGTGATTGACCGTACTGGCCTCATCCTCGATATTTTTGCCCAACGAGCACGAACCCATGAAGGGAAGTTGCAAGTAGAGCTGGCACAATTACGCCACATCTCTACGCGATTAATTCGTGGTTGGACGCACCTTGAGCGACAAAAAGGCGGTATAGGCTTACGTGGACCTGGTGAAACGCAGCTAGAAACCGACAGACGTTTATTGCGTGAACGTATTAAAGCGATATTACGCCGCTTAGAGAAAGTCGCTAAGCAGCGAGAACAAGGACGCCGAGCTCGAAATCGAGCTGAGATTCCCACCATATCGCTAGTGGGTTATACCAATGCGGGGAAATCAACGTTATTTAATCGCATTACTGAAGCTGGGGTTTATGCAGCCGATCAACTGTTTGCTACCCTAGATCCTACCTTGCGGAAAATCGAATTGGCGGACGTTGGTACTGCCGTTCTCGCTGACACCGTAGGATTTATTCGTCATCTGCCGCACGATTTAGTTGCAGCATTTAAAGCCACGTTACAAGAAACTCAAGAAGCTGACATTTTGTTACATGTTGTTGATGCCAGTGATGAGCGTTTTCGTGAGAATATCAAAGCCGTCCATGATGTATTAGAAGAGATTGACGCCCATGAGGTGCCAACGCTTGTCGTCATGAACAAGATCGATAATCTAGAAGGCCAACAACCTCGCATCGAAAAAGATGATGAGGGAATACCGAGAACCGTGTGGTTATCAGCCATGGATGGACAGGGTATTGATCTGCTTTTCGAAGCATTGACAGAGCGATTAGCGAGTCAAGTCATTCAATATCAATTGTGTATTCCACCACTGCACCAAGGTCGCATTCGTAGTGCATTTTCACAAATGAAATGTATTCAACAAGAAGAATATGATCCAGATGGTAATTTGTTGATTAACATTCGTATGCAGCAAGTTGATTGGTTTAGACTAGAAAAAAGAGAAGAAGCAGTTTTGCGTGACTTTATAGTTACTTAAAGGACTGCTACAGTATAACGTCATATCAAATGATGGAGCTTTCTAATGGCGTGGAATGAGCCCGGTAATAACAACGGCAACAATGGCCGCGATAATGACCCTTGGGGTAATAATCGTGGTGACAAAAATAAAGGTGGCCGTGATCAAGGACCGCCAGATTTGGATGAGGTTTTCAATAAACTGAGCCAGAAACTGGGCGGACGATTTGGTAAGAAAGGCGGTAAAGGCCCTTCATTCTCTGGTGGTAGCGCAATTGGCTTTGGAGTCATTGCTGCAATCGCAGTTGCGGTGTGGTTCTTTTCTGGTTTCTATACGATTGGTGAAGCTGAGCGTGGCGTCGTGCTGCGTTTAGGTAAGTATGATCGCATCGTTGATCCAGGTTTGAACTGGCGTCCTCGCTTTGTTGATGAGGTGACGGCCGTTAACGTACAAGCGATTCGCTCACTACGTGCATCGGGTTTGATGCTAACCAAAGATGAAAACGTGGTCACTGTTGGCATGGATGTACAATATCGCGTGTCTGATCCATACAAGTACTTGTATCGTGTGACTAATGCTGACGATAGCTTACGCCAAGCAACTGATTCAGCATTACGTGCCGTGGTTGGTGATTCTTTGATGGACAGTATCTTAACCAGTGGCCGTCAGCAAATTCGTCAAAGTACCCAAACGACCTTGAATCAAATCATTGATAGCTATGATATGGGCTTAATGATTGTCGATGTCAACTTCCAGTCGGCTCGTCCGCCAGAGCAAGTGAAAGATGCGTTCGATGATGCGATTGCGGCGCGAGAAGATGAAGAGCGTTTCATTCGTGAATCTGAAGCGTATAAGAACGAAATCCTGCCTAAAGCAACAGGCCGAGCAGAACGTTTGAAGAAAGAAGCGCAAGGTTATACAGAACGCACGATTAACGAAGCATTGGGTCAAGTGGCACAGTTTGAAAAACTGCTCCCTGAGTATCAAGCCGCGCCAGATGTGACACGTAATCGTCTCTACCTAGATACTATGGAAGAGGTGTATTCAAACACATCTAAAGTGCTAATTGATTCAGAATCCAGTGGCAATATGCTTTATCTACCGTTGGATCGAATTACAGGCCAAGACAGTAAGAATGACACCAAACGTCAAGATAAATCATCATCAACCTATGATCAGATAGAGCTTGATTCACCAACCAGCAGTGATACAGGTAATACACCGTCTCGCTCTAGCAATACACGTCAAGGGAGATACTAGTAATGCGTAAGTTAATGATCCCAGTATTAGTGATTGCACTGGTATTGATGTTGATGTCGCTGTTTGTGATTCCTGAAGGTGAGCGCGGTATTGTTGTCCGTTTCGGTCGTATTCTGAAAGATAACAATGAAATTGCTCGAATCTACGAACCGGGTTTGCATTTTAAAATGCCACTGTTTGATCGAGTAAGAACGTTAGATGCGCGCATCCAAACAATGGATGGCCGCTCTGACCGTTTCGTGACTTCAGAGAAAAAAGATGTGATCATCGATACCTATGTCAAATGGCGCATTGAAGACTTTGGTCAATACTACTTGGCAACGGGTGGTGGCAATGCATTGACGGCACAAGCACTGTTAGAGCGTAAAGTGACAGACATTCTTCGTTCTGAAATCGGTTCTCGTGAAATCAAACAAATTGTTTCAGGCCCACGTAATAAAGATGTCTTGCCGGAAAGTGCTGATGATGAAGTCGTCACGACTGAGGCTGCGAAACAAGCATTGGAAATCGATGGTCAACGTGACCAAGTAATGGAAAATGTGTTGGAAGATACACGTAAAGGCGCACTGAAAGATTTAGGCGTGAGAGTGGTTGATTTCCGTATTAAGAAAATTAACCTTCCAGATGAAATCAGTGAATCGATCTACCGTCGTATGCGTGCTGAGCGTGAGTCAGTAGCTCGTAAACACCGCTCTCAAGGTCGTGAAAAAGCCGAAGTCATTCGTGCTCAAGCTGAACTTGAAGTTGCGACTATATTAGCGGAAGCGGATAAAACGGCTCGCGTAACTCGCGGTGATGCTGATGCTAAAGCAGCGAAGATTTACTCAGATGTGTACAGTAAAGATCCTGAGTTTTACGGGTTCTTACGTTCGCTGAAAGCCTATGAGAAATCATTTAGCGAGAAGAGTGATATCTTGGTGCTTGATCCTAAGAGTGATTTCTTCAAGTACATGAATAACACCAAAGGTTTGACAACGAAATAATTGACCGTTGTTTATTCAAAGGCTCCTTCAGGGAGCCTTTGTCGTTTATGGCTTTAAGAGAGAAGGCACTATGTCGAATTCAATCTGGCTTGCTGTGGGGCTGGTGTTAATTGCAGAAGGTATTGGACCGTTAATCGCCCCTAATGGCTGGAGAAAGATGGTGGCGGATCTCAGCCAGCAGCCCGATCATCAACTGCGCCGCATCGGTGGTTGTCTCGTCGTTGCTGGGGGCATCATTGCGTACTACTTCGCACGATAGTGATGCACAATAGCGCGGTAACCGATTTATTATTATCAGTATCATCACTATCAATAGTGAGGTGGTGGAGTCTCTTCTGATGGATCCGCTAAATGTGAGGCATCCATATTTTTGACTTTACCAGCCACATATTTCATTTGGTCTTGCATTTTCGTTAGCATGAGCTGCTGTGTTGATAATGCTTGATTGAGTTCATCAATGGTTTGTTCTTGGAAAGCAAGTTGGCATTCCAAGTCACTAACACGCTGTTCTAATTGCTGAATATACTTATCGTTCATAACTAATCGTCGAGTTTCCAAGCTTGAGCAATACCTGCAGAGCTTCCGGTAATAATTCGTTGCTGATGATCAAAGGCCGCATCATACACCACCGCAGTGGGTGGGCGAGCATCTTTTAGCGGTTCTACTTCGAATCCTTGCTGTTTTTTACCACTTTGAGTATCCCAAACCGCGACTTGGCTTGAAGGATTCCCTGTCACAAGCAACCTGCCATCATCGGAAAAACGCGCCGTAGAGAAAATCAATTGTCGTGAAAAACTGCGCAATTTCGCCTGTTCCTTACCCGAGGAGAGATCCCAAATAATGGATTGATTACCACCATCGGAGGTAAAGGCTAATTTTCCCTCTCGCTGCAGCGCTACTCGATTCACCCGCTGCTCATGTTCAAACGATCGTAAAATTTGCCCACTTTGCGTATCCCAAAGGTAGGCAAAATAATCATTACCTCCCGTCAGAGCAAAGCGGCCATTGGGCGATAGGGCGACAGAATTCACTTTTTCTCGATGAGCAAGGAACTCTAGTCGACGTCCAGTGACTAAATCGACGTAAATCGCTTTACCATTGGATAAACCGAGTAGAACTTGTTTTCCGTTATTGGCAATGTCAATGTCTCGGATCAGCCCATCGGAGATGGACCACAAACCTTGAGCTTGTGTCCAACCTAAGTCCCATACGGCAAAGTTAATTTGGCTAGCGGTCACGGCAAAACGGCCATTATCGGAGAGTCGAATATGAGAAACGGTATTGGCTTGTGGGTCTTGAGGTCCCAATTCGGCTAAGGTTTTGTTTTGTTCAAGATCCCATAGAACGAGTTGTCTTTGTTTGGAATAGAGTAGCGCAAAACGACCATCGCGGCTTAAACCGAAACTGGTCGAACCGTTTGGTTCTATATCCCAACGTTGTACATCGCTGTTAGAGAAAAAACAGCCATTTAACATCAAGATGACAATGCAACCTAGGATTGAATGAGAAATTATTCGCATCAAGTCTAATTATCCGCTTTGAGTGTAAAGACAATCTATCAACATATCGCTATATTGGTACAACTCTGTTTAGCGCACCAGTTTTTCACCGAAATTTGTGCGTAATAACAAAAGGTTTGCCTACAAATTGGAGAAATAAATGAAATCATTGTTTAAAGTGTCACTGCTTGCGGCAACCGTCATGCTTGCAGTTGGCTGCCAGAAAGATGAAGCCCCGAAAACTGAAGCAGCACCTGCAGCAGAACAAGTACAAACGGAAGCGGGAAAAACGGTTCACTTTAAAACAGAAGATGACAAAGCGGCTTACGCGATTGGCGTCTCTTTTGCAAATTACCTCAGCACCAGCATTGAGAAACCAGCCGAAATTGGTATCAATCTGAATAAAGATCTGGTTCTAAAAGGGATTGAACATGTCTTCGCGGGCAATGCTGAGTTGAGTGAAGAAGAGACACGCGCAGCGCTAGAAGCTCTAGATAAACGCGTTTCTGAAACCATGCAAGCGAAAGCCGCTGAAAAAGCGGCTGCTGCTGAAAAAGCTGGTGATGAATTCCGCGCTGAATTTGAAAAACAAGATGGCGTAAAGAAAACTGAATCTGGTTTACTGTACCAAGTACTGACGCCAGCAAAAGGTGAGTCACCAAAAGAGACCGATACTGTTCAAGTGCATTACAAAGGGACACTGGCTGACGGTACTCAATTTGATAGCTCGTATGATCGTGGTGAGCCAGCGACATTCCCACTCAATCGGGTTATTCCTGGTTGGACAGAAGGTGTGCAACTGATGCAAGTGGGAGCAAAATACAAGTTTGTTATCCCGCCGCAACTGGCTTACGGTGAGCAAGACACACCGACTATTCCAGCAAACTCAACACTTGTGTTTGAAGTGGAGTTGCTAAAAATTGATAACGGTAGCGATGCGGCTAAATAATATCAGCCATTGTTGAACCGTTGTAACCAGCTCAAAGGCCTGATGAATCAGGCCTTTTCTGTCTCTAACGACTCACTAATTAGTTGTCCTAAATCACTTGTTAGTGACTTAACAGAGTTTTCGATTAAAATTTTCTGATAAACTTACGTCAATTTGTTGATTTTTCGCTCTAAGGCTAGATAACAGTGACAACGACAGAAACTTTAAACGCGGATATGTTGCTTGAAATGGAATCCGTGCACGTGATGCCATTTAGTGATCACGATAAAATCATTCTTCGATCTTATGAAGCTGTGGTTGACGGTATCGCCAGCCTGATTGGTCCTTTTTGTGAGATCGTTCTGCACTCATTGGAAGATCTCAATACCTCGGCGATTAAAATTGCCAATGGTGAAAACACGGGACGTCAAGTGGGTTCCCCGATCACCGATCTTGCACTGCGTATGCTGAAAGATATTGAAGGATCGGAGCGTAACTTCTCACGATCGTATTTCTCTCGCGCCAAGGGTGGTGTGTTGATGAAATCGATTACGGTCGCGATTCGTAATGGTGATAACCGAGTTATTGGCTTACTTTGTATCAACGTCAATTTAGATGCTCCGTTCTCACAAGTTCTGCAATCATTCATGCCGACTCAGGAAGCTCAGGAAGCCGCCTCATCGGTTAACTTTGCCAGTGATGTAGAAGAGCTGGTGGATCAGACGGTAGAGCGTACCATCGAAGAGATCAACGCCGATAAATCAGTGTCTAACAATACCAAGAACCGTCAGATTGTGATGGAGCTGTACGACAAAGGCATTTTTGACATCAAAGATGCGATTAACCGCGTAGCTGATCGGCTCAATATCTCTAAACATACTGTCTATCTCTACATTCGCCAACGCAAGACCGGAGATGAATGTTAGTGGAGCCAGTATTGAGTTACACATTATTGGTCAATGGCTCAGTGTATGGCACACAGGCAGCGCGTAGTGCTTATCTGTTTGCCTGTGCATTGCTAGAAAAAGGGCATTCACTCAAGCAAGTATTTTTTTATCAAGATGGTGTTTTCAATGGCTCTGCGATCACCGCGCCTGCGAACGATGAGTTTGATCTTGTGAAAGCATGGCAGAGGCTAGCTACTGAACACCATGTACGCTTAGAAACCTGTGTTGCTGCAGCGTTACGTCGTGGCATTATCAGTGAAAATGAAGCTCAGCAACACCAGCTCACTGCAGATAATTTGGCACAAGGTTTTGCACAAACTGGGTTAGGAAGCTTAGCTGAAGCGTTATTAACTCAAGATCGAGTGGTACAGTTTTGAAAAAAATCGGTTTTGTTTTTCATTCTTCGCCTCATTCTAGTTCGGCTGGAAGAGAAGGGCTGGATGCTGTACTGGCAGCCTCTGCCTATTGTGATGCGATCTCGCTCTTTTTTGTTGGGCTTGGGGTGACGCAAATCGTCGCCAACCAATCACCGCAACAACTGCTTAGCCGTGATTACATCAGTGCGTTTAAATTGCTTGAGTTATACGATATTGAACACCTTTATCTGTGTGAGCAAAGCGTTGAAGAGTTGGGGTTAGCATCAGCTCAGTGGGTAATTGATGTTGAAAAAAAATCGCCTCAGCAAATCGCTCAGTTACTTCACGAGTGCGATCAAGTACTAACTTTCTAAGGTGTACCTATGCTGCATATTGTAAAAGACACGGCAAAACTGGCCTTAGCGCAGCGTTATTGTTTGGCTGAGGATAGTATTATCTTGGTTGAAGAAGCGGTTTATATGAGTAACCCTAGTGCGGGCTCTTTTTTACTACTCAACGATCTGAACAGGGTTTATGTCTTACTTGAGGATCTCTGCGCGCGTGGGGTGCAGGATCTCTGCTCAGTACAAATTACCAAAGTGGATTTCTCTGGTTTGGTTGAACTTACTACTAACTATGAAAAATCAATCACTTGGTAGATTTTCTTATCACTATTACCCCTCTATTACCCACCCTTTACTTATGGTGGTTAAAAAAGATCTGTATATTTCTTGACACACCTCTCACTGCTGCATAGAATTTTGCGTCCCTATTTGTACTAAGTGCACTAGGGACTAGATTTTTCACAAAGCTTACTTTAAGTAAATTCAGGAGCTAGTTAATGGCAACTATTAACCAGTTGGTCCGCAATCCTCGTGTAAAGCAAGTTGTTAAAAGCAACGTGCCAGCACTAGAAGCGTGCCCACAAAAACGTGGTGTATGTACACGTGTTTACACTACTACACCTAAAAAACCTAACTCAGCACTTCGTAAAGTATGTCGTGTTCGTCTAACGAACGGCTTCGAAGTGACTTCGTACATCGGCGGTGAAGGTCACAACCTTCAAGAGCACTCAGTTGTTCTTATCCGTGGCGGTCGTGTAAAAGACCTTCCAGGTGTGCGTTACCACACAATCCGTGGTGCACTTGACTGTGCAGGCGTAAACGACCGTAAACAAGCTCGTTCTAAATACGGTGTGAAACGTCCTAAATCTTAATGGATTTCCGTTAAGTAAGGCCAAACACTAAATTATTTAATTTTTGAAGAAACTGAAAAGTTTTGGATAACCTGAAAAAGACAACGGAGAATATCCATGCCACGTCGTCGCGTTATTGGTCAGCGTAAGATCCTTCCAGATCCAAAGTTCAAGTCTGAACTGCTGGCAAAATTCGTTAACATTCTTATGGTTGACGGTAAAAAATCTACTGCAGAGAAAATTGTTTACACTGCACTAGACACTATGGCTGAGAAATCTGGCAAAGGTCACTTAGCTGTATTTGAAGAAGCTCTTGAAAACGTACGTCCAGCGGTCGAAGTTAAATCTCGCCGCGTGGGTGGTTCAACTTACCAAGTGCCAGTAGAAGTACGTCCGGTTCGCCGTAACGCACTTGCTATGCGTTGGGTAGTTGATGCTGCGCGTAAGCGTGGTGAAAAATCTATGGCTGCTCGCCTAGCTGCTGAAATGCTAGACGCGTCAGAAAATAAAGGTACTGCTGTTAAGAAACGTGAAGACGTTCACCGTATGGCAGAAGCGAACAAAGCATTCGCTCATTACCGCTGGTAATACCTTCTGTGCTGCGAGGTTCTCTCGCAGCACATTTTCATACTCTAAGGATTACCTTAGTAAGAGGATACAATCGTGGCTCGGAAAACTCCTATTGAGCGCTACCGCAACATCGGTATCTGTGCTCACGTAGATGCAGGTAAAACAACCACTACTGAGCGTATTCTGTTCTACACTGGCCTTTCTCACAAAATCGGCGAAGTTCACGATGGTGCTGCAACCATGGACTGGATGGAGCAGGAGCAAGAACGTGGTATCACTATCACTTCTGCTGCTACGACAACCTTCTGGCGTGGTATGGAAGCACAGTTCCAAGATCATCGCGTAAACATCATTGATACCCCAGGACACGTTGACTTTACAATTGAAGTAGAGCGTTCACTTCGTGTGCTTGATGGTGCAGTGGTTGTATTCTGTGGCTCATCTGGTGTTGAACCCCAGTCTGAAACTGTATGGCGTCAAGCTGACAAATACGGTGTTCCTCGCATGGTATTCGTTAATAAAATGGACCGTGCTGGCGCAGACTTTTTACGCGTTGTAAACCAAATTAAACATCGTCTTGGTGCGACTCCTGTTCCTATTCAATTAAATATTGGTGCGGAAGAAGAGTTCAAAGGTGTCATCGACCTTATCAAGATGAAAGCCATCAACTGGAATGAAGCCGATCAAGGCATGACGTTTACTTACGAAGACATTCCAGAAGATATGCTTGAGTTGGCCGAAGAATGGCACAACAACCTAGTTGAAGCGGCAGCGGAAGCTAGTGAAGAGTTAATGGAAAAGTATCTTGAAGACGGCGAGCTGACAGAAGCGGAAATCAAACAAGCGCTACGGACTCGTACCATTAACAATGAAATCGTATTGGCCACTTGTGGTAGTGCCTTTAAAAATAAAGGCGTACAAGCGGTATTGGATGCGGTTGTTGAATATTTGCCTTCACCGGTAGATGTACCAGCCATTAAAGGCGTGGATGAAAACGAGAACGAAGTAGAACGTCACGCTGACGACAACGAACCTTTCTCGGCACTTGCATTTAAGATTGCCACTGACCCATTTGTTGGGACATTGACTTTCATGCGTGTTTACTCTGGTGTGGTGAACTCTGGCGATGCCGTTTACAACTCAGTGAAACAGAAAAAAGAACGTTTTGGTCGTATCGTACAGATGCATGCCAACAAACGTGAAGAGATTAAAGAAGTTCGTGCTGGCGATATTGCGGCTGCGATCGGCTTAAAAGATGTCACGACAGGCGATACGCTGTGTAACCCAGACCACAAAGTGGTTCTTGAGCGCATGGAATTCCCTGAGCCAGTGATTCAAATTGCGGTAGAGCCTCGCTCTAAAGCTGACCAAGAAAAAATGGGTATTGCGCTAGGTAAACTGGCGGCAGAAGACCCATCTTTCCGTGTCGAAACCGATAAGGAAACAGGTCAAACGTTGATCTCTGGTATGGGTGAGCTTCACCTAGACATCATTGTTGATCGCATGAAGCGTGAGTTCAGTGTGGACTGTAACGTTGGTAAACCACAAGTGGCTTACCGCGAAACTATCCGTGGAAAAGCGGAAGTAGAAGGCAAGTTCGTTCGTCAATCTGGTGGTCGTGGTCAATATGGTCACGTTTGGCTTAAGATTGAACCTGCGGAACTCGGTGAAGGCTTTGTCTTTGTCGACGAAATCGTTGGTGGTGTGATTCCTAAGGAATACATCAGCTCGGTTGCGAAAGGTATCGAAGAGCAAATGAACAACGGTGTGTTAGCTGGTTATCCGATTCTGGATGTGAAAGCGACATTATTCGATGGTTCATATCATGATGTCGACTCAAGCGAGATGGCGTTTAAGATTGCTGGTTCGATGGCGTTCAAGAAAGGTGCTTTAGAAGCGCAGCCTGTTCTTCTTGAACCAATGATGAAAGTTGAAGTAACTACTCCAGAAGATTGGATGGGTGATGTTGTGGGTGACTTAAACCGTCGTCGCGGCATGATTGAAGGTATGGATGAAGGCCATGCAGGCCTTAAGATTATCCATGCTAGAGTCCCTCTATCGGAAATGTTTGGTTATGCAACAGACTTACGATCTGCCACTCAGGGTCGCGCCTCTTACTCCATGGAGTTTGCAGAGTACGCTGATGTGCCAAAAAATGTTGCAGAAGCAATCATTGCAGAACGTGGTTAACTGTTATTTGTTTAATAACGAATCTATTGCGCTGATGAGAGTTGGCGCATAAAATAGCAATTTCTGGCGCGTCTTGAGCTATATGTGACTCAAGACGAATCATAACTAGGAAGGAACACGATCGTGTCTAAAGCAAAATTTGAACGTACGAAACCGCACGTAAACGTTGGTACTATCGGCCACGTTGACCACGGTAAAACAACTCTAACTGCTGCTATCTGTACTACACTTGCAAAAGTGTACGGTGGTGA
>NZ_CAWPJH010000018.1:0-23002 GCF_963888445.1 Vibrio sp. B1-2 | reverse complement strand
AAACCGTGCTGCGCAGTGAAACGCACCAAGGAGAAGGGTTTAACGAGCTGAGCTTTGAAGACCAAGCGGCGCAAGAGAAAATCTACCTACACGCGCAAAAAGACTTAGATGCTTTGGTGCTCAATGACGCCACGGCGCACATCAAGCACGACCAGCACCTCACGGTGGATAACGACCAGTTTACGCACGTTAAACATAACCACCATCTCACGGTGGAGGGCGAAAGCCGCGAATCGGTTAAGGGTAGCTGTATATTAATGGTCGATGGTTCCTTGCACGTAAAATCAGGGCAAGTTTGGACTAATGAAAGTGGAGATGAAATCCACATCAAAGCTGGACAAAAAGTGGTGATCGAAGCTGGATCAGAAATTACCGTGACAGCCGGCGGCAGTTTTGTCAAAGTCGATCCTGCTGGTGTCCATCTTTCTGGGGCGGGCGTTAATTTAAACTCAGGCGGAAGTGCGGGCAGTGGCAGTGGTTTTAGTGGTGATTTACCGTTATTACCTGGTGAGCTTGAACTGCAAAAATCCCCCGCGCCACCTCAAACCATTCTTTACCAAGCGCTATTGCAAGCTGAAGAAGCAAGTATCCCCGCAGTAAGAGTTTGTCCTTTAGAGCAAACTCAAGGGTTAGTGAGCCCCCCACCGCCTCCACCTCCGCCATTAGCACCACCGCAACCTGTGCCGGTACAAGCAACGAATTTAGCATCAGATGCTCGTGTTCGAAATACAACTAAGCCTGCTCCGGAGTTTGGCACTCATTTCCCGACTTCCTCAATCGGTATCGAGAATGAGTTGAGTGGTTTGATTGTCGCGATGCCTGCCAATTCATCACAAAAATTTGGTTATGTAAAAAATGCAAAAGGCGAAGCGCTATTCATGTTGACCAAAGATATGAATCAAGGCAGTTATCATTGCCCGCCGCATCTTAAAAATGGTCGAGATTATACAGGGTGGCAAACTCATACAATTGAGCTTATTACTTACCCTTGTGCAATGGATGATGAAAAAGCCGTCGAGGATCGTAAAGCAGGTATGCTTTGGTTAGCGAAGTATTTCACATCGCACATTAGCCAGTTTAACCATCAAACGCTTGCGGCTACGAGTAGTGATGATGGTCAGTTTATTCTAGAAATCTCGAACGTGAATCATATTATCGCTGCTGGAAATGGTGTCTCTGCCGATTACCAAGGTCAAACAATCTCGATGACTCCGAGTGGGCAGCAGGTTACAGTTGGAGTTAGCGCTAAATTATTTGGAACGGGCGCTAGTGCAGAGCTTCGGTTACTTGAATTAGCCCCTTGGTATAAAAAATCACTCAAGGATAAGTTTCTGTCATTAACTCGCAGTGAGCAGTTGGATGATGAAGAAACGGCTTCCTCAGTATTTGCTTACTTAACGTCCATCTATATTAAAACCGCTGAGTTGTCGAAAAAATTTGGTATTTATATCAACGAGTGGCAGCCAGAATCAGAAGGCATTACACCTAATGCTAATGGTTTAACGGACCCTAAAGTGAAAAATGCTTGGGAGATATTACCAAGAACTAAGCCTTCGAAAATGTTAGAGGTATTAAGTGCTAAGGATTCTCGAGTCGTGCGTAGCAAAATAACTCCAGAACTTTATTCGGTGTGTTCAAATGATCTCGCCGTTAATGTATTTCAATACTTTCAAAATGGTGGAGAAGTAGCTGGGCATGGTATCAATAACGCCACCATTGGTGATCCTAAAAGCCCACAAACAGCGATACTTTTTGAGTTTCGAACGGTTCCAAACGCACTGCAAGGTTATTTACCCAAGGTCGAATCTACTGCAAAAACAGACACCAAGCTACTCGATGCATTTGAGGGTAAAAAACGTACATTAGTCAATAATCAAGTTGACGCTGTTATCCAAAATAGTGGCGATCAATTTGATCTCTGGTACCAAAACTATCGGCAGAGTATAAACATGCCTCCAGTCAAAAATGCGAAAAAAAGCGCTTCAGCTAATCATAAAGCCGAATGGGTCAAGGCGGAAAAACCACAAGAATGGCAACGCATTACTAGCCAATAACCATCAAAATACAGGGATGTAATGATGATTAATCAATGGGTAACGCAACAAAGCGGATCGGTGTATTGGCTTGTTGGATACAAGACAATCAAGCATGGGATGCTTGAAAACGGCGGGATGAGTTTCGAAAACATGGCCGTACTATTTCATGGAGATACTTTTTCTTCAGTAATGGGCTTATCTCCGTGGCTCGTTCCAGTATCTGGGAAAGTGTTAAACCTGCCAGTCGAGATTTTGCAGCAAGGTCTATTTCTAACCAGTTCAACCCGTACTGAAGTAATGCTCGATCATTTACAAAGTTTATTGATAGCTTCACTTGATGGCGAAGAAGTGATGTTTCGTTTTTACGATCGTGATGTGATTATTCCCATACTACGAGCGATGGATGAAGCCGAGGTGAATCACTTTTTAGGCAACATCAACCAATTGGTGGCGATTGATCACCATGAAGAAGACGCTCTCATTACCTTCAGTAATACCTCATGCAGTGAATTTGTGCTTCGTCACGGGACTTGGTGGAAGATGTTACCTCACCACCTAGCGCCTTTGTACAACGTAAATGTTCATGCAAATTCCTTAGAAAGACGTTGGTGGGAGCTACTGCCGCATCTTTTACAACGCCTAGAATCACCGCAGCAGACGATACTATCAGCCTTGCAATCAGCATTAGAAAAGCAAAATAGCTACGAGGTCGCAGAGCAGCATGCGTTAGTTGCGCTCGTCACTGAAACCGATACCGCGCTTGATGATTTATCCCATCCTTTACATTTAACATCGGATGAACTGAAAGAGTTAAAAGCCATTAAGGAGAGCTGGCAATGAGAAGTACAACAGGAGTTAGCCCTTTTTGTGCGCCGTGTGAAAATCGAACGCATTGGATTGAAATTATCATCCGTGATGAGTTCAATAAGCCATTTGAAGGCATCACTGGTACTATCACTGACTCTGCAAAGCATGAATTTCCCGTCGTATTAGGTGAAGCGCCTATCTTGCTTAAAACACTTGCCCCCGGCCCAGTGACGCTAACTCTCGATGCTGATCAATGGCTAAGAGAGGCTCAAGGTAAGCGGCGAAAACCCAATAATGAAGCTGACCCCACTTTAGATTTTGCCAAGCAATACCAAGACCATTTAGGAAATAGTGCTAGCTTTGTAAATGTGACTACTGGCGATCTAACCGAATTAGCGCCTGAATATGCTTTGCCAGTAAGACACCAGAAAGGTCAAGCGGATGCTTGTAAATTACTGACAGATAAAAGTTATGTTCTTAAAGTGAGAGGATTTAACTTTATTACCTTACGTGTAGGTATGTTTTTTGATGGTACGGCCAATAATAGCTACAGTGCGCAGTGGGGGAAAACTCAGTTAGAGAATTACTATCAAACATGGAAAATGAAATACAAGGTTGATTGCGACATTATTTCCAGAAAAACAGGGCGGCTTAAAAACGACATTCCTGCTACTCACTTATCGAGCGAGTGTTTTGATTATCCTAAAAAAGACAATTTCTTTATCTCTTTATTTAAAAATGATGAAGGCGAAGTAGAGACAGTGGCAGGCAGCGCCACTAATGAGCTAACCAATGTACAGAAGTTGTTTGAACGCTATATAAATAAAGAATTCTCGAACGATAAAGAAACCTATTTTCTTTCTGAATATATGACCGGAATTGGTACGGGGAATAGTACAAATATTGCTCCGGCTGATGAATCGGAAATTTTTGGGCAGGGGGCTGGGATAGGTAAATATGGTGTGACTGCTAAAGTTAGTACTTCTATAGATCAGCTTTCAACGTCAATTATGGAACTGAAATCTACCTTTGCTAACGCACAGTCGAATATCGTTGACGGTTTTAATAAGTTGCAGTTTGATGTATTTGGCTTTAGCCGTGGAGCTGCTGCTGCAAGACATTTTATTAATGTGGTTTTGGGTGGCGAGCAGGGCGAGTTTGCTCAGGCGTTTAGCAAGGCGTGCCAAAAGAGCGGCATTCTCTTAGCTTACGGGTTTGATTGGAATGAAGCAGATGAGGCTAAAGCCAGCTGTGAGATTACTTTTGCAGGCCTGTTTGATACCGTCGCTTCTGTGGTTGACCTACTCTCTTTTGATTTTTCAACTCATCATGACAATGGTGATGTGAGGTTATGGATTGATCCTCAGCGCGTTCGGCGTGCTGTTCACTTAACCGCCGATCCTACCATTGAGTGTCGCTATAACTTTAGCCTCAACCATCTTAACTCTGTTGATTCGGTGGCGCATTTTCATGAATTTGTCCTTCCTGGAGCCCATTCCGATATTGGTGGCGGTTACCATTCACGCCTGAGCTACAACAAGAGTGATTATCTCTTGCCGATCTTAGAAAAAAAGTTGGTGAAGCGTGCGAGCCGCTCTTTCTCTGACCGCTGGGATAAGGATCGCGCCGAGCAATACGTGAGAAGAAAGCTGGCTGAGTATAAACAGCGTGATTTAGCCACTGGCTGGCAGGAAAGTGACTATGTAGAGCCAGAAGTTGAGTTTATTAATCATGGCAAAAAAGAGGGCGGAAGAGTGGTTGGTCGCCTTTATATACAGCGCAAAGTGGAAGGTGAACTCTCTCGTTTATACCTCAGATTAATGTATGGTCTAGCTGAGTTTCATGGTGTTCCTCTTGAGGATTATGATGGCAAGATTTGGCATGTTCCGGATCCTTATGCGATTTATTACACAGTAAGAGATTTTCCAGAGCTAACCATAAATGGTTTAGCTGCCAGCTTTAAGGTTTTCAATCAAAAAGTACTGGATATGGCAAAGCAAGGACAGTATGCCAAGTTAGAGAGTGAGTTTGATGAAAAACGTAAACAAGAGTTGATGCAGTTAAACGTATTTCACCACTCGTCAGATGATAGTTTTGCACTTAAACCGCTTTGGGATGAAAGTAAAGGTTGCTATAAGCGCGCCAGCTACCCATGCGAAAAAGGAAAGTAGAATGTATTTGAAAAGTATATCTGTTTTGCTAATTACGGCATTGTTGAATGCTTGCTCATCGTATGCTGGGTCGATACCGGAGACGCCATGGAGTGTCAGTATCTCTATGCCCACTTTTTATCCTGTCAGTGTTACTCAAGCCTATGGGGTGAACGATGCGCAAGATTGGACATCCCCTTTACATACATTTTCTCAGTTTATGAGGATCAGTGCATTTGAAAATATCAAAAAAGAACTTCCTGACTATGATGGTTTTGGATTACCAATACATCCCTTCGCAATGAATCGACGAGGTGATCAGGTCATGCGAATTAAGCTACCACCTGATACTCTTTACTTGTATTGGGTTTCACTTATTAATACCCAGTTTTATGTCACCAAATATACTGTATCTGAAGACGTTAAAAGTTTGATGGCAAGAAAAAGTCTTTACCAAAATCGAGATGGTTCATTGGGTAATGTTTGTTATCGCACCGAATTCGTGTTCGGTTTACTGCCCAATGGACAAGCCAAGGTTTGGCTAAGAGGCTGTGGTAAAATCATCTATTTAGCTGAGCTGGGACCTGATAGAGTATTGGATCGTGATAGTAATGGGTTTGATGAAGAAAGATATAAACAGGGTTCTTTACTAAATGATATACAACAACGCGCAAAAGACGCAGGTGTATCAATTGACCCGATTCCTTGGGATAAAGTAAATAAGGTGTATTCAATGGAAGAGATCAAATCTCTTAACTAACAATCTTTGATCAGAACGTAAAATGTATCTAAAAAGTGTATCTGTTTTGTTGATCACGGCATTGTTAAATGCTTGTTCATTGTATGCGGGGACAATACCAGAGAAGGCATGGAGCGTTAGCGTTTCAATGCCCTCTTTTTACCCTGTCAGAGTGACTCAAGCCTATGGGGTGAACGATACGCAAGATTGGACATCCCCTTTACATACTTTTTCTCAGTTTATGAGGATCAGTGCATTTGAGAATATCAAAAAAGAGCTTCCTAGCTATGATGGTTTTGGATTACCAATACATCCCTTTGCGATGAATCGACGAGGTGATCAGGTCATGCGAATTAAGCTGCCACCCGATACTCTTCATTTGTACTGGGTTTCACTTATTAACACCCAGTTTTATGTCACCAAATATACTGTATCTGAAGATGTGAAAAGTTTGATGGCACAAAAAAGTCTTTACCAAAATAGAGATGGTTCATTGGGTAATGTTTGTTATCGCACCGAATTCGTGTTTGGTTTACTGCCCAATGGGCAAGCCAAAGTTTGGTTAAGAGGTTGTGGTACGACCATCTATTTAGCTGAATTGGCACCAGATAAAGTCATGGATCGCGATAGCAATGGTTTTGGTGTGGAAACGTATAAGCAGTCTGGTTCTTCATTAGAGCGTATTCACCAACGCGCAAAAGACGCAGGTGTATCAATTGACCCGATTCCTTGGGATAAAGTGGATAAGGTGTACTCGGCTCAGGAGATTAAGCCACTCCAGCACTAGAGATTGCTTTGAATCAGAGTGGTGACCTGAACGTGTTTGATGCACTACTATAGAGGCACTACTGACTTGAAAAGGAATGACCATGGTTACTGCTCTATATGCATCGATACTTTCAGTATTATTTTTGTGGCTAGCGATTAACGTTATTAAACAGCGTCGGGCTAACCAAGTGAGATATGTCGATGGTGGAGTACCAGCACTGCAATTAGCTCGCAGCGCGCAAGGAAATGCCGCAGAATACATTCCTATTACTTTAATCCTAATGGGGTTATTGGAGTTTAATGGTGCCAGCGTATGGTGGATCCACGGGGTGGGTATTACGTTTATCGTTGGCCGAATTTTACATGCCAGAGCGATTTTAAGTGACCAACTTAAAGGGCGGATTCGTGGTATGAAGCTAACGTTCAGTGCGATGGTTGTCTTGATCGTGCTGAATATTATTTACCTTCCTTTTGGCCAAGTATTGGGTTAAGAATGCTATTCATTCACGGCAGGGTGAAGTTTATCTTGATAGGTGGCCAATTCTCGGCGCAAGCCTTTAAATGTGGTAAAGGCACTGTCAGTGGACAGTTTGTTCACTAACCAGTTAGGTAGTGCACCTCCTGGATTAGCGAAGGCAATATAATCGATGTGAGTCATACCATTAGTCAGTTTTTGCAGCGTCCAATGTGCGTTGACTTGAGTGATACGGATGTATCCCGGTTGTTCAGGCAAGTAATTTAGGGCATCCACTATGTCTAAACTTAAACCATTAGGTAGCATCTCAAATTTTGAATAAGTCACCATATCTCTGTTTTTAGCTGGCCATGGTGCCGAGAATTGGGTGTAAACAATATTCTCGGTATCTGAAATTTTTTGCAGCACACGGCTGTTACTCACGTTATCTATCCAGTTTGGTACATGTTCACTGTCATCTAATAGCCGCATAAAAGCGAAATAGCTAGTGGGTACGAACATTTGCGCCCGTATTTGGACTAAGCCATCGCTATGGTGGCGCGAGTAGATCGTAATGCCGTCTTCTGATTTTACCTGTAACCAATCGACCGAAGTCGCTGCCAAACTAGCAACATTGCTAAATAGTAGGCTTAAACCAACTATCCATTTCATCATGGTTCTTTCCTCATTGATGTTGTAGCACGTGGCCTTATTTTTGTCGTGTTGGTTACAAAAAGTGGGTTTAAGAACTGCACTAGCATAAAAACATAAATATATTATGTATACGTTTTGTTTTATTAGTTTTTGTTATGTTTTTTAAAAGTTTGCTCAATGTTCAGGTACGGCAATGAAATCTTTAAGATGGTATGAGGTTTGGCTCTGTCTCATCCTATCATGGATTTCTATTCCCGCATGGGCAGCGCCATCCTCAATACACAATAGTCATATTATTCGTATTAGTGCTGGTGAATGGCCGCCGTTTATTGGTCAACACCTTGAAAATAATGGTTTTGTTGCTGAGATCATCCGTAAAGTATTTAAGGATGCTGGCTACGAAGTTGAGTTTCATTTTTTCCCATGGGCGAGAGCATACGCCGAAGCCAAAGCTGGACGTTATGATGCAACTGCTATTTGGATGTTTAACCAAGAGCGAACGGTAGATTTTTATTATAGCGAAGCGGTGAGCGATGAACGCTTCGTGTTTTTTCACCATAAAGAAACCGACTTTCACTGGGAAAGCCTCTATGATCTTAAGGGGTTACATTTAGGAGGTGGCATTGCCTACAGCTATGGTGCCGAGTTAGACAGATTGTTAGAGACGCAGCAAATAAAAATGTCTCGAGTCAATGATCCAAAACAGAACTTCGAACGGCTGGCGAAAAAGCGGATTGATCTCATGCCAGAAGAAATTCATATCGGTTATTACACTCTGGATAAATACTTACCGCAATGGCGAGAAATGATCACGCACCATCCCAAACCTTTTCTCATCAATAATAACTATCTGTTGTTCCCTAAAATGGGTGAACGAAGTGAACAACTGTTGACGCTATTTAATCATGGACTGAAAAAAAGCGATGTCTCCATGATGGAATGATTCGCTCTTTTTTGAATGGCCCTTCCTTACTTACTTTTCCGCAGTGAATTAAAAGGCGGTTAGATTAAGTTCAGAGATGCGAGCAGGAAGATGCCTAGTGTACAAGTAAACAGTGAAAATACGGTCGTCAATGCAATGATGTTGGCCGCTAAGGTTGCATTTCCTCCCATTGCTCTTGCCATAACATAACTGGCCGCAGCGGTAGGGGATGCACTCATCAAAAAGACTAGCCCGAGCTCTAACCCGCGAAAGCCAAAAAGTAACGCACCCGATGTGATCAATATCGGGGCGAGAATCAGCTTATGGGCAGTGGCAAACCAAGCCGGTGCTTTGTCGCTTCGGAGTGAACCTATATTGAGTGAGCCGCCAGTACACAGTAGTGCTAATGGTAGTGTCATATTGGCAAAGTATTGGCCAGCATCAGTGATCATTTTCGGGATTGGAAGGGATAAGGAATAGCATAAAACACCGAGCAGAATACCAATAATCAGTGGGTTTTTGGTGAGTGTTTTGGCAATTACTCCTGCGGCTTTGAGCCCTGAACTTTCCCCTTTTGGCGTGAGTGTTATCACCGCTTGAATATTATAAAGGATAGTGGTTGCGGCAACGTACATCGCCGCTAATGCTAGCCCAGGTTCGCCATAAGTATTTGCGACATAAGCCAAAGCGATAATAGCGGTATTCGCACGAAACCCGCCTTGGATGATCACGCCGTGATCCAGATGTTGTGGGAACGCTTTTTTGGTGAAAAAAGTCGTGAAAAGAAAAAATAGGAAATTAGCGAGTAGTCCATAGCCGATCAGTGCTGCACTGGAAGAAAAATCGTGCTGTGATTTGACGATGCTAAGAAATAGCATGGCTGGTAAGGTAACTTGGAATACGATGCGTGACGCGACATCGATGAAATTGTCGTTGATAACCCCCGTTCGCTTCAGTACAACGCCCAGTACTAACATCAAACAGATAGGCCCTGTAATTGAGGCCGAAAACAAAAGTTGTTCGATAATCGTTGTCATATCAATCCATTGAAGTTGCTCATAGCGTTGCTATTCTTCCACAGTTCCTCATTTTGCAAAATCAAATTTGCAAAAAAGAACGAACGTGCTAAAAATAGCATGGTATGAAGTGAGAGTCGGCATAATATGAGCAAAGGTAGAATTACAAGAGAAAATGTACTGAACAAAGCGTTCGAATTAGCCAGTGAAAACGGTTTGGAAAGTCTCACTATCGGTGAGTTGGCAAAACAGTGCGGTTTATCAAAAAGTGGTTTGTTTGCGCATTTTAATGCTAAAGAAAATTTGCAAATTGCAGTATTAGAGCATGCCCATTCTGTGTTTACTGAGCGTGTTATTACACCGGCTCGCCTGATTGGCGACGAGAATATCGAAGCTAAATTGCGAGTGCTGTTAGAGCACTGGTTAGGTTGGAATCATTCATTCCAAGGCAGTTGTATGTTTTTAGATGCGTGGAAAGATGCCGCAACTTGTGATTGTGCAATTCAAAAAGTACTTAAAAAAACCATCGCGACTTGGATTCATTACTTGCAAATTCAAATTCAAAAAGGGGTTGATAGCGCACAGTTTCATCCGAAGTTGGATGTAAAGCAGGCTGCTTATGAGTTGTATGGACTCTATTTAAGTGCTCATTTGTTCTACTCGATCTACGGCCAAATAGAAAGTTATCAACATTTTTGGAAAGGCGTGGACGATTTAATGTCTCGATGGCGAAATATAGTGAAGCAGCAATGTTAGCTAATTCTCGCTTTTCGCAGCGAGAAGAACGAGTCTGCAACAGCGAAGATGCACTTTTATTTAACAAAATCAAATATTTAACAAAATAAAATTTTTTAATTGTAAATAGTACGAACGTTCTATTTTATCGAGAGGAAGGGCAACTCAGTGAGTGAAAAAATCTATTTCAGCACCTCAAACACATTCAGTGTGAAACGTACATTGGTCAATATGAGCACTCGTCTTCATCACACGCTCGCACCGTCACATGCCAAAAAAGTTGCACGAAATGTATTGTTGACTCCGGCAAGAAGTAAGCCTCAAAACCAGCCGCCAATTGGCCTGAAAACTGGCCGTGTAATGTGCGTTGAAGGGGCTCTGACGACTTATCAACTCGGAAGTGGTCCCATTTGGTTATTGACTCATGGTTGGTCTGGCACGGCAAGTCAGTTTTATCCACTGATGGAGCATATTGCGGCACGTGGTTATACGGCATTAGCTTATGATCACCCAGCACATGGTCAAAGCGAGGGAGTGTATGGTCACATTCCTGCGTTTGTTGGAGGGTTGGAAGCGATACTCGATAGTATTGACAATGTTGCTGGTATCGTTGGACACAGTATGGGGACGGCCGCCGCATTAGAGTGCCGACATCATAAAATTGAGCATTGTCCAATGCTATTGGTCGCGCCCGTGCTGGATTATTTGGATAACTTATTCAGCAGTGTGGCAAGGTCTGGCTATTCGATGCGCTTATTTGAGGCCGTTGTTGCGGAAGTTGCCGATCAATATCGTTATCCCATTCAATCTATCGATCCTTACCATAAGCTTGCTCAGCGTCAATCTCGCAGCGTCATTGTTCACGATGAGAATGATAAGTTCACCAAATATTCTGTGTCAAAGCGAGCGGCAGAAGAAATCGAGAAAGTGTCACTTATTACCACCCAAAACCAAGGACATGGACGTGTGATGAAAGGTGAACAAGTTAAGTACGGATTTGATTTGTTGGCAGGAATACCATGCTAAGGTGTTCGTTTTAAGCTCATTTTAAGCCGTAATTGGATGGGTGTAATTTAACCAATAGTTTTCCATTTATTTCAAAGTGTTAAATTGTTAACCATAGTCTTGATAAGGTTAACAATTTCGCAATAATTATTATCTCCTTGTTTGAATATGTGTGATCATATTGTTGCCAGTAGGCCCTCATAAGGAAAAATAATAATGAATAGAAATGATAGTGTCCCTTTACCCTCCAACACCCGAGAATGGTTTTTTAACCGTAACAGCCTTATCATCCTAGCCGATATTGTCCTGTTTTTTGTCCTGTACAATGCCTTGCCTGTTGATTCTAATGTCGCTTTGGGCATTAGTATGCTGGCATTTATTGCTGTGCTGTGGTTAACGGAAGCTTTACATGTGACGGTCACAGCCATTCTTGTGCCTATCATGGCCATCGTTTTTGGTGTTTTTAACACCCAAACGGCGCTCAATAACTTTGCTAACTCGATTATCTTCCTATTTTTAGGTGGATTCGCATTGGCTGCTGCTATGCATCGGCAGGGTCTGGACAAAGTTATTGCCGATAAAGTTCTTATCATGGCGCGCGGAAAAATGAGCGTTGCGGTATTCATGTTGTTTGGTGTGACTGCCGCGCTTTCAATGTGGATCAGTAACACCGCCACCGCTGCGATGATGCTACCGCTGGTGCTTGGTGTACTCAGCAAAGTGGATAAAGACCGTGGTCATTCGACCTATGTTTTTGTGCTGTTAGGTATTGCTTACAGCGCCAGTATTGGTGGTATTGCCACCATCGTAGGAAGCCCTCCTAACGCGATTGCCGCTGCTGAGGTTGGTCTTTCATTTACAGATTGGATGAAATTTGGTGCTCCAACGGCGGCGATTATGCTGCCCATTGCGATTACTATTTTATATTTCGCATTAAAACCGGATCTTAATGGAGAGTTCGAGCTCAATTATGAACCTGTTACTTGGGATAAAGGTAAAGTCGTCACGCTTGGTATTTTCGCATTAACGGTTTTTTGTTGGATATTTAGCAAACCAGTCAATGCCATGCTGGGTGGTTTTGCGAGCTTTGATACTCTGGTTGCGCTGGGTGCGATTGTTTTGGTCAATTTTGCCCGAGTGGTGCACTGGAAAGATGTAGAAAAAACGGCAGATTGGGGGGTATTACTGCTGTTTGGTGGCGGTATTTGCTTGAGTAACGTACTTAAGCAAACGGGAACCAGCGTTTTCCTAGCCAATGAACTAAGTGCCCTGATCTCTCATTTAGGTCTGTTCTTTATTGTATTTGTGATTGCTGTTTTCGTGGTGTTCCTAACGGAATTCGCGAGTAATACAGCCAGTGCAGCGCTGCTTATTCCGGTGTTTGCCAGTGTTGCTGAAGCCTTTGGTATTTCACCCGTGATTCTATCTGTATTGATTGCTATTGCGGCTTCTTGTGCATTTATGTTGCCCGTTGCGACGCCACCCAATGCGATTGTGTTTGCCTCTGGACACATTAAGCAAAGTGAGATGATGCGAGTGGGTATGATGTTAAATATTGCTTGTATTGGCTTGTTGACCATGATTGCGATGCTGTTCTGGTAAGCTAAGCACAAACTACTTCAATACTAATGAGCTCTCAATTCAGAGAGCTCATATTGAGGTGTTATTACTGTTGGTTAACGAATTCTTTAAATCGTGCTTTCGTTTTCTCATCAGCCTTGTTGTACCAAAAATGCAGCATTTCTTCGGCGGCGTTTTGTACATTTCCTGACTGAGCTAGTTCATTTTGCAGCATAGCAACATCCGTCATTCCAATAGCCGCAATACCCCCTGCGCGATTATAGTCATTTGCTTCACGGATATAGTCACGACCTACTTGATATCCTTCTTTAAGAAGGCGATCTTGCTTTATCTCTAGTGTTTGGCCTGCTTGGTCAATCAGTGACCATTGCATTGTTTTAATCTCTTTCTCTGCTCGATGTGCATCACGGTATTCAGGCATGGCAAAATTCAGTTTTGCATCCTTTGCGGTGAATGTGGCAATGACTGCATCGCTTTCGATAATCACGCGGTCATTCCCTTGCGTAAAATAAGGCGCGTATTTGAAGACGATTTGTTGTTCACCATCGGCCAGCTCAAGGCTTTTCGCTGAGGAAAATAGGCTGCCAGAAGTTTCGGGCTTCTGACCATTCACCGCTAATAAGTTAATGGTGTCTGGAATTTCAAGAGTGATATTAGCCAATACAGAGGCACTAAAGATCATGGTTAATGTACATAAAGCCGGTTTAATTAGATTCATTATTTTATCCTTGCAAGCAATAGAGTAGAGGTTGCCGATAGTTGGTTGTAAAAGCAAGTTCTCAACGGCATAAGTGACTAATTTTCATTGAAATGTAACATCTTTAGTACGAGGCATGCGTCATGCATTCGTCAATATTATCAGATCGTTAGTCACGTGATAATGTCATTCTCTTAATTTTAAATTATGCCATTCAGTCTTCTTCAAAGGCCTTAATTAGCGTAAAAAATTAAACTTACCTGCTTTGCTTTGTCAAAATTCTGAATTCCTGACTCAGAATTGCTTTTAAGATGTAACACGGTGAATCCCCATAACAAAATTTTAACGATGACTCGAAAAGCGTTTTTATTTTTTTGCTAAAAAAAATAAGTCTTGTAAATACTGAAATGGATGTTCTTCAATGCCTTATCAGAAGAGCAGCTTGCTTAAATGTAAGTGAAACATTCAGAAATGAGAGATATAGGTATGAATCGTATTACTTTGTGCGCCGCAAGTATTGCAATGGCTCTTTCGGGCACGGCAATGGCAGCACCAGCAACCCCTAGCGTCGATGTCTATGGGTCGAATAATCTACAGTTTTCTAAAGTTGAATTAGCCATGGAAAGCACGGCTGGTTATAACCAAATGGTCAAATATTATGATCAAGCGCCGATTGCCGTTAAGTTTAACCAATGGAGTGGTACAACGGGCAACACATATAAAATCTATTTTGATGGTGCACAGGTCGCGACAGGCCCAATCACTGGCAGCCAAACCACCGCAAACTTCAGTTATGCACAAGGTGGTGTTTACCAAATGGCAATCGAAGCTTGCGACGCGACAGGTTGCAGCAAAAGTGCACCCGTTGAGATAACAATTGCCGATACCGATGGCTCACATCTCAAACCTTTGGTGATGAATATTGATCCCAATAACAAGACTTACACGACCGATAAAGATACGGTGGTTGGAACCTATTTTGTTGAGTGGGGCATCTATGACCGAAAATATACGGTAGATAACATCCCGGCTGATAATCTGACGCATATTCTATACGGCTTCATTCCAATTTGTGGCCCTAACGAATCATTGAAATCCGTTGGTGGAAACAGCTACAACGCGTTGATGACCGCATGTAATGGGGTGAATGATTACGAAGTGGTGATCCATGACCCTTGGGCGGCCTATCAAAAGAGTTTCCCGCAAGCAGGTCACCAATACAGCTCTCCGATCAAGGGCAACTATGCCATGTTGATGGCGCTCAAACAGCGTAATCCAGACCTCAAGATCCTTCCTTCTATTGGTGGTTGGACACTCTCTGATCCATTTTTTGATTTTACCAACAAGGCCAATCGCGATACTTTTGTTGCTTCAGTGAAGAAATTCCTAACCACTTGGAAATTCTACGACGGCGTTGATATCGACTGGGAATATCCCGGTGGTGGTGGTCAAGCGGCGGATCGCGGTGACCCAGTCAATGATGGTCCTGCGTACATTGCGTTAATGCGTGAACTGCGTGCCATGCTTGATGAATTGCAATCGGAAACTGGTCGTACTTATGAGCTCACGTCAGCAATTGGTGTTGGTCATGACAAGATTGAAGATGTTAATTATGGCGAAGCCATTCAATATATGGATTACATCTTTGCCATGACTTATGACTTTTATGGCGGTTGGAATAACGTATTAGGCCACCAAACCGCGCTTTACTGCGGATCATTCATGCGCCCTGGTCAGTGTGATGGAAAAGGAGTAGATGAAAATGGCGAACCTTATAAAGGCCCTGCTTATACGGCGGATAACGGTATCCAGTTACTGCTAGCACAGGGTGTCCCTGCTAATAAGTTAGTCTTAGGTGCGGCTATGTATGGCCGTGGCTGGGAAGGGGTGATGCCGGCTTCATTAAGTGATCCAACCGATCCGATGACAGGGGTAGGTAACGGAAAATTGAAAGGCACTTCCGCGCAAGGCGTGTGGGAAGCGGGTGTGATTGACTATAAAGGCATCAAATCATTCATGTTAGGGGCTAATAATACCGGTATTAATGGCTTTGAATATGGATACGATGCACAAGCTGAAGCACCTTGGATTTGGAATCGTACAACGGGCCAACTGGTTACTTTTGACGATAACCGTTCAATCAAAGCCAAAGGCGCCTATGCTCGAAACCTTGGTTTGGCCGGGTTGTTCTCTTGGGAGATTGACGCTGATAATGGTGACATCCTAAATGCGATGCATGAAAGCTTAGCAGGAGGAGGTACTACACCCCCCGCGAACCGCGTGCCCACTGCAAATGCAGGTGTTGATCAATCGGTGGTCGGTCCGGTGAGTGTTATTCTTGATGGCGGTGCATCAAAAGACAGTGATGGCACTATTGTCAGTTACGTGTGGCAGCAAACGGCGGGCACAGCAGTGAGCTTAGTAAACGCTAATTCTGCACGAGCCAGTTTTGACGCGGCCGAAGTGGCACAAGTACAAACGCTGACGTTCAAGTTGACGGTCATAGATAACAAAGGTGCAACGGCTTCTGATGTTGTGACTGTAACGGTCAAACCTAAAGCAACTGAGCCTGTGAACACGCCACCAGTGGCGGTGATTACTGCGCCAAGCAATGTCAGTGCTGGTGAGGTTGTGGTGGTGGACGCTTCCGCTTCAAGTGACGTCGATCAAGACACCTTAACTTTCGTATGGGATGTACCTGCAGGCCTAAATGCAACCATTCAAGGTGCGAGTGTTTCGTTTGTTGCTCCTGAGTATACACAAGACACCACGCTAAGCTTCACTGTAACTGTCAGTGATGGTAAAGCGGCGGCCTCTGCAAGTGCATCGGTTATCGTGGCGAAGAAAGATTCTGGTGGTGACACTTGCAGTAACTTGTGGGATAAATCAGCGGTTTATACTGGCGGTCAACAAGTTTCTTGGGCTGGTAAAGTATGGGAAGCCAAGTGGTGGACAACTGGCGAAAACCCATCGACTACTGGTGTGTGGGGAGTATGGAAAGAGATTGGTCCTGCGAGTTGTCCAACAAGCTGATTGCTTTAATAAACCAGCCACCTCAATGAGCTAACGGGTTTAATAAACTTTTTATTGCAAACAATGACTTCAAGCCTCGTTCTAACACGAGGCTTTTTGTGCGTTTTTCTATGTTTTTTCATTCATCACTTGCAATTCAATACTTTTGCTTTAGTGTTATATATGTGTATAACACTATATCGGTATAAAATTGTGACAGATTGGCAAGATAACCAACCCATATTCCGTCAGCTAGCCGACAAAATTACCGAGCAGATCCTACAAGGTATTTGGCTAGAAGATAGTGCGTTGCCTTCGGTAAGAACCGTTTCGGCAGATATGAAAATCAATCACTTAACTGTCATGAAAGGCTATCAACTGCTTGTTGACGAAGGCATTGTTGAAAAAAGACGAGGTCAAGGTATGTATGTCGCGAAAGGAGCGCTAGCGCAATTACAGGCGAAACAAAAGCAGCACTTTTTAGAGCAACAGATCCCAGAAATTGCACAAACACTCAAGCTATTGGCGATGCCACTTGAGGATTTTATCAACCAACTACAACAGCATATTGAAGGTGACCAATGAATCCATTAGTCGAAGTCAACGGTGTATCTAAACAGTACGCAAAGCATGCCGAGTCGGAAGCTCTGCAGAATGTGAGCTTTAAGCTCTACGCAGGACAGGTGCTCGGTTTGCTCGGACATAATGGTGCGGGCAAGTCGACCTTAATTAAGTCGTTGCTCGGTGCTCACCATTATCAAGGTGACATTTTGATCCAAGGCTTAAATCCGATTACGGAACATGCGCAAGTGATGGCGCATCTTTCCTACATTTCAGACGTCAATGTGTTGCCAGATTGGATGACGGTTAAACAAATTTTGCGTTATACGTCAGGCGTGCATCCCAGCTTCTCGTTAGACAAGGCCACGCAAGTCCTTGCACAAACCAACATTCGTTTATCAAGTAAAATTCGTACCTTATCAAAAGGGATGAAAGTACAACTGCATTTAGCCATTGTGATTGCCACCGATACCAAAGTGCTGATTTTGGATGAGCCAACTCTTGGCTTGGACCTAATCTATCGTGATACCTTCTATCGTCACTTGCTAGAATGGTTCCATGATGGTGAGCGTGCCTTGATTATTGCTAGCCATGAAGTATCGGAAATTGAGCATTTGCTAACGGATGTGCTGATCTTGAAGCAAGGTAGAGTCGTGCTGCAAGACTCAATGGAGGCGATTGCACAAGGATATTTTGTTCTAGAGGCCAGTAACGCATATCAAGACGTTATCCAAACCTATCGCCCTTTGGCATCTCAGCCAAGCTTGGGAACAACAAAGTGGTTGTTGACTTCAGAACACCGTCAAGCCGTTGAAGGGCTTGGTTCTATTTACAGTGTAAAACTTGCTGAACTATTTCTTGCCTTGCAGAAGGAGAACGCATAATGCACCCCAGTATTTATATGCTTGAAAAAGAGCTGATTGAAAACAAAAATGTTACGCGTATTCCTTTGTTTCTATTGGTATGCGGAACCCTATTGTTCATCAGTTTATTAATGAACAATACACTGCAACATAACTTGTTTTTTGAGATGGAATTTGGTGGCGACATCAGCGATGTCCATATTGAATTTGTGGATGATTTCAACACCTTTATCATCATGCTTGTTGGTTTTATTTCGCTAATGCTCAGTTCACTCTATTTCCCCAGAACATTCCGCAAGGAACGTAAAGAGGGAAGCTCAATGTTCTGGCGCAGCATGCCAGTGACGAACAATATGACTCACATAGTAAAACTGGGGTTTGGTCTATTTGTAATCCCTGTGGTCTGTTCCGTGTTAGTCATTTGTGCGGACGTTCTACTGTGGGGGCTTAACTTGACGACAGAAAACCGTTTAGCCCTATTATTTGAACAGCGTTCTCTAGGATATGCCGTTCAACACTGGTTGAATTACCTCAGTATCATGTGGGTGATTGCTGTGACGATGCTGCCATTAGCCTGCTTTACTTTAGTTATTTCACAGATATTTAATTCGCCGATCCTTGTGATGTTCGTGGGCGGTTTCGCGCTTAAATGGATCTCGATTGTTATGCTGAATTCTGACATTGTAGGGGAGTTTTACCACGCGATTTTCAATTTGCCGTTGCAGTTAATGACTTCTTCAAACATGTTCACGGCTTTCGAAGGTACTGGTTGGGGTAATTTATTTGTGTATATCATGATTGGTATCGCCAGCTACTGGATTAGCCACAAGCTCTATAGTACTGATGAACTTTCATTGAAGTCACTGTTGACCCGATAAGTTTCTGGTTAAGCTTAATCCAAAAGAGAGCGTTTGTTCTCTTTTTTTTCGCCTATTTCCTGCGGTTACTATGGTGAGGATAGAAAAGGTTAGACCAGAAAAATTCACTCAAAATTAGAAGTTAATTCCAAAGTGATGAGTAATCAACTCTCTGACTCACATGATATAAATGTGTTAAATGCACTATGCTATTTTGTAGTCCTTTGTGAGCAATGACAAAGACGTGGACCGCTTCAAGTTTTATTTTGAGGCTTGAAATTATAATGTCCAATTGATCGAGAATTCTATCGGTTTGAGTTAAATTACTATTACAAATAGGTCTACCTATGTTTAAAAAAATGTCGTTAAAAAACAAACTGGCGATTTCAGCCAGCGCTGCCATTATTCTTGGGGGATTACTCGTTGAAGCATTGTCGTATCGAGCTGCACTGGAGCGATTAGATATTGATGTTGAACAACGATTACAAAGTACCACCGCTTCTTATAATCAGTATGTGACGGACTGGTTACTGTCGAAAGAGCGTGCTTTAACCTCGCTGTCGCAAGATGCCGAGAAACAAGCCATCGTGACACATTTAAAACAAGTTCGAGATTCTGCAGCGTTTGACAACGTATTTCTTGCTTACCCCGACGGTTCGCAAAACAACGCTAATGGTGTCATCTTGCCGCCGGGGAACGATGATCCGCGCAAATGGGGCTGGTATACAAACGCTAAAGCAAACCCATCAAAAGTGTTTATGGATAACCCAACCGTTGCTGCGGCAACGGGCGCTAATGTGGTTTCATTAGGTAAGGCACTGAATTTAAATGGCCAACAAGTCGTTTTAGGTGCCGACGTAGAAATTACTGACATCCTCAACAGCATGAAGCAAGTTATTTTGCCGGGTGAGGGATATATGTTTATTGCTAACGATAAAGGCAATATTTTTACCCATAGTGATACTAAGCTGCTCAATAAAAGTGTTTCTGATCTGGGTTTAAATTTCGCTGATATCCGCCAAGCGATTGCGAAAAGCAGCGATTTATTGGTGGATATTCGAGGTGAGGAGTATGTTCTCTACGCTCGAAGCATCAACGGAACGAATCTCAGTACTGTTGTGGTCATCAATCACGATTCGCTCATCGCACCTTTATCTGAAGCTACCTTCAGCCAGCTCATTGTTACTGCCGTTGTGGTCATACTCTGTACTCTGCTGTTCAACTTATTGTGTAATATTTTGTTCCGTCCTTTGAATAATGTTTCTCAAGCGTTGGCACAAATTGCAAACGGTAGTGGTGACTTAACCCAACGTATTGAAGTAGAGAACAGCGATGAAGTAGGTGAATTGGCCAGAAACTTCAATACCTTTGTGGAAAGTTTACAACAACTTATTGGCCATATTCGTCACCAGTCTCATCAATTGGAAGCGCAATCAGAACATGGCGCGCATCGCGCTAATCAATCGGCATCAGAGCTTAGTCACCAGCAGCAAGAAATTGTGATGGTCGCTACTGCGGTCACTGAAATGGCGTCGGCAACGCAAGAGATAGCCTCTCACGCAGAGCAAACGGCAAAAGCGGCGCAAGACTCGGCAACCAGCACCAACAATGGACATGCCTTGGTGATTCATACCAAAGGCTCGATCAATAACTTGGCAAAATCAGTGAGTGAGGCCAGTGGCGTGATTGCCGCACTAAACCAACACGCGCAAGAGATTTCGACCGTACTGGCAACCATTCAAGGCATTGCAGAACAAACCAACTTACTTGCGCTGAATGCGGCTATTGAAGCTGCGCGAGCCGGTGAGCAAGGCCGAGGTTTCGCCGTGGTAGCAGACGAAGTTCGTGTGCTTTCTCAGCGCACCCATACTTCTACCGAAGAGATAAAATCAACCATTGATACCCTGCAAGAAACCACTAAACGTGCGGTATCGTTGATGCAAAGCAGCTCAACGCTCGCTGAGAACTCAGTGGAAGATGCCGATAAAGCATCCGGTGCGCTTGAAGAAATTAAAGCAGCGGTTGCCTTGATCAGTGATATGGCGACGCAAATTGCGACGGCAGCCGAAGAGCAAACGCATGTGACTAGTGAAATTACACAAAATGTTACTTCTATCAAGGATGTGACGGAGCAACTGGTCATTGGTGCAGAAGATAGCTTGAGCCAATCCAATGAACTCAAGCAGCAAGCGGAAGAGCTGAGTGCAAAAGTGGCGACATTTAAATTAGCGTAACGGTTGTTTCTTTCTTATTCAAAAGGCTCTGCGGAGCCTTTTTTTGATCAGATTGTTATGTTTTCTCACTTGGTGAGAAAGCAAGTCTGTTATTAATCTTAAATTCTCGATATATAAGAATCATAGTTGAGGCGTGGAATAAATGAGGCTAAAAAGAAAACATGAACGAAACGAAATTATCGGCCAGCCAAGTTAATGAAAAGTCACTGCAATTATTGATGCAAGTGGCGGTAAATGAAGAGCCAGTATCAGCGAAAACCTTGAGCGAACAATTGCAAGTTCCGCTGAGTAGTTTGTACCGACATCTGAAGATTTTGAAAGAGTGGAACTTGATCGAAGAGAGCCCACACGACAAAACGTTGATCATCGGTTCGGCGGCTCTACTTTTAATGCGCAGTTATGAAACGAGTCAACACAATTTAGATGCAGTCGATGCGGTGTTAAGTCGATTACAGAAACAGACAGGCGAAATGGCGGCATACATGGTTCCGGTGGGATACCGAGCCTTGTGCGTTAGCCAAAAAGAAAGTATGCAGGCACTTCGATGCAGCTTCGTCCAGGGTCAAAGTCAACCCCTGCTTCGAGGTGCCTCATCTAAAGTGATGTTGGCGTATTTACCCGCTCCGCGCTGTGAAAAAATTCTTCGTTATTTTGGTGAAGACCACCAAATGGAAAAATGGCAGACAGAGTTGGAAAAAATACGTCGTAATGGGTACGCCGTGAGCACGTCAGAAATTGATCCTGGCGTTTCCGGAATTAGTGCCCCCGTAATGAAAGGGAGTAAGTTGATCGGCGCAATTTCAGTGATGGCTCCAGCCCATCGTGTTGAAACCAACAAGCAGCGGATCATTTTACATGTATTACAGGCAGCAAGAGCGTTGCCACCAGAAAGGTAATTCATAATGCTAAGTTTATTCAAACGCTACCGTATGAGTCGTACACAGAGCCAACCCGCTTATCCATTCACGTTCATGACACTCTGTGAACAGATAAAGCCAATGTCTCAAGTAGAGTTTGAATTTGCTCAGCAGAGCCTTGAATTTGCATCAGATTGGCTCTATCAGCGTCAATCCACGCCTTGTTACTCTGATGCGGGACATATAGTCGTCAAAGATAAAAATGCCACCCGTTTTCAAGACACCTTGAGCCATCAATTAGCACTGAGCTCAGTGCCCGTCGTACTAGCGAATTGTCACGAAATGCTGCTCAATGCATTACCAGTGATGGCTTTTGAGAATGACGAAGTTGGTATTGTGAGTATCGGACATCATTTTGAGCTGAAACAAACGCTGGACCTACAAGTTGGCTCTGCATTTCATTTTGCACTCTCTCGCTATAACAATACGCGCCTATTTTGTATTGGAATTGATGAAATGCATCAATCCAACCAAGTGTGGGAGTATGCAGAAGATTTAGGCTGTGATTGGTTAACGCTGAATGAGTGTGGTTTTCGTCATCGTAATCAACTAAAAAGCCAATTAGGTCACTACATAGAGCATTGTGATCAACTGATCGTGACGATTGATTTAGCCTCTTTAGTTCCGGGAGTGGGGGTTGATGAGAACAACGCGTTAGATAACCAAATGGTACTAAGAACGTTAAGGCAATGTGCGCTTTCGGGCAAGGTAAAGCTTATCCAACTGGTGGGGGCGAAGGATAAATTGATTTATTCTAAGCAGACCAAAGAAATTTTAGATGAGCTATGTGCTTTATCGCCAGATGTGATCCACGCTGCGTAGTGACATATTGATTCTCATACATACCAAACAAAAACCCCCAGCTGTCTGTAATGCCGATCAGTTAAGGCCAAAGTGATCGGTTGAACGATCCTTCAGAGCTGTCAAAATCCAAGTGTATTTAATGCACTTGGATTTTTTTATGGATGTTTCTCAAGCTCTAAACATAATTAAT
>NZ_CAWPJH010000017.1:0-24328 GCF_963888445.1 Vibrio sp. B1-2 | reverse complement strand
TCATTAATTATGTTTAGAGCTTGAGAAACATCCATAAAAAAATCCAAGTGCATTAAATACACTTGGATTTTGACAGCTCTGAAGGATCGTTCAACCGATCACTTTGGCCTTAACTGATCGGCATTACAGCACTGTGGCTGGCGTTTTTCTTATGCGTACGGCATTAGTCGATATAAAGCGCAAAGTCGCTAGCGCAATCAACCAACTGCTGGCGAGTCAGCATGAATACGCCATGCCCACCATTTTCAAACTCAAGCCAAGTAAACGGAATGTGGTCGTATTGGTTCATCATATGCACCATCGAATTGCCCACTTCACAGATCAAAATACCGTTATCGGTGAGGTACCCCGCCGCATTGGCCAAAATACGACGCACCAATTTCAAACCATCGGTACCGGCGGCTAAGCCGAGTTCTGGTTCGTGTTTGAACTCTTTGGGCAAACTATTCATATCTTCTTGATCCACATAAGGTGGATTCGACACGATTAAGTCATATTTCTCTTTTGGCAAATCGCGGAATAGATCGGAACGGATCGGGAAAACTTGTTGCTCCATACCGTGATCTTGAATATTTTGCTCTGCCACTTGCAGTGCGTCGGTTGAGATATCAATCGCATCCACTTCAGCATCAGGGAACGCGTGGGCGCACGCAATGGCGATGCAACCGCTGCCAGTACACAAATCCATAATGCGTACAGGCTCGTCGATCAACCAAGGTTGGAACTGCGCTTCAATCAATTCGCCAATCGGTGAACGTGGCACCAGTACTCGCTCATCCACATAAAACTCAAGGCCACAGAACCACGCTTTATTGGTTAAATAAGCGATAGGAGTACGTTCATTAATACGCTTAATCACCCGTTCAACAATACGCAGACGTTCACTGCCTGTTAAACGAGAATTCAGTACATGCGGAGGAACATCAATCGGAAGATAGAGTGTCGGTAGGATTAGCTGAACGGCTTCATCCCACGCATTATCGGTCCCATGACCATAAAATAAGTTGGCGGCATTAAAACGACTGACCGTCCAACGAATCATATCTTGAAGCGTGTGAAGTTCAGAAACCGCCTCTTCTACAAAAATCTTATCCAAAATTGCCTCCGAAAAGCGCTACAATACTGCCAATATCGATCTGTTAGAAAATGACCAAACCCAATGAGCCAAAAAGAGACCGAACACGATGACGCTTTCGACTTGTTTCGGGATGCAGTAAAGGGCGTTAAAAAGTTGCGACAGGATACCATAATCCAGCCGCCAAACAGAAACCCCAAACAAAAAGAAATCCGCCGTATTGCTCGGGAAGCCAGCGATACCGAATTTTATTTTTCCGATGAGTTTATACCAAAACTCAGCGATGAAGGCCCGACACGCTATGCTCGTGATGATGTGTCGAAATATGAAGTTAAACGGTTAAGACGTGGCGTCTATGTGCCGGATGTATTTTTGGATATGCACGGCATGACACAGCAAGAAGCGAAACGAGAGCTCGGGGCGATGGTTGCTTATTGTGTGAAAGAAAATATTCACTGCGCTTGTGTCCAACATGGGATCGGTAAACACATTCTCAAGCAAAAAGTTCCTCTCTGGCTCGCTCAACATCCTGATGTGATGGCGTTTCATCAAGCCCCCCTTGAATTTGGCGGGCATGGCGCGGTATTGGTGCTGCTTTCTATTCCTGATAAGTGATTTAAACTGACGCTAACTTCAGCATTAACGCTTTTGCTCCAGCATAACGATGAGGATTAATGTCGTAAATCCGGTGGAATCGGCATGTTATTTTCATCGAGTTTGGGTCTTTGGCCACCGCGTTTACGATACTGCTTAAGCTGAAAGACATAAGCCAGTACCTGCGCAACCGCCACGAAAAGCCCGTCGGGGATCTCCTGCTCAAGATCGGTTGTGTGATAAAGCGCTCGAGCCAAAGGCGGTGCGGGGATGATGTGTATATCATGCGCACGTGCTACTTCACGAATTTTCATCGCCATGTGATCGACGCCTTTAGCCACCACAATCGGTGCTTTATCCGTATTTTGTTTATAGCGCAGCGCAACTGAGAAGTGTTCTGGGTTGGTGATGATTACATCCGCTTGTGGCACTTCCGCCATCATCCGCCGCTGAGCCGCTTCACGCTGCAACATCCGAATTCGGCCTTTAACCTCAGGTTTTCCTTCCGTATCTTTGTATTCGTCTTTTACTTCTTGCTTGGTCATTTTTAATTGGTCAGCGTGCTGCCAGATTTGGAATGGGATATCGATGGCGACCACGACCAATAAAGAACAACTGATCAGCAACACGAAGTTGAGTAAGATATCGAGCGCATGGAAAATATTTTGTGGATAGACATCCATGCTCAGTTGAAATAGATCTTCTTTCGATGCATTGATCAGATAAAAAGCAACGCCAGAAACAAGCAGTACTTTTAAAATGGACTTAAATAACTCAACCCAACTTTGCAAACCGAACATACGTTTTAAGCCACTGAGCGGGTTCATTTTGGAGGGCTTTGGCATCGCAGCTTCGACAGAAAAGTTAATTCCACCAATGCCAGCCGCGCCAATTAATGCAGCAATAAATAACGTGATTAAGATAAGCGAGAGTGGCAATATCAGGGTCGCAAGAGAACCAGCCGCAATATCAAACAACTTTCCGAGATCAAACACTTCTTCTCGGCTTAAGTTGAAGATTCGACCCATCAAAGCGTACAAGGCTCGGGCTAACGATTCGCCAAACCACATCAATGCAATCGCACCCACTACCAGTACCGAAACGGACGCTAACTCTTTTGAACGAGCGACTTGACCTTTTTTTCGCGCCTCGTCCAATCGCTTGGGCGTGGCGTCTTCGGTACGTTCTTGACCGTCTGACTCTGCCAAACGCGCCTCCTAACAGTTCATACGGATAAGGCGACAAATTTGTTGCTCGCCTTCTAACCAGAATAGTTCGTAGTGACTATACAGGCCGCCTAAAATATACCAACAGAGTAACAAGCCGACCAAAAGCGCAAACGCAAAACCCAACGAGAAAATGTTGAGCTGAGGGGCTGCACGAGTCATCACACCAAATGATAAGTTGACGGTTAATAGCGCAATGATGCCAGAAAGAGACATACTCAGCGCCACTTTAAACATAATTCCCAGCCACAATGCGAGCTCACGAAAATCCACGGTCGTTAATGCCCCATCGCCAATAGGCAAGGTTTTGAAACTGAATACCACCAGTTGGATCATCTTTAAATGACCATCGGTTGCTAAGAAGAACAAGGTCGCTAAAAACATAAACAGTTGACCAAGCAGAGGGGTGTTCTGCCCGTTTACGGGGTCGACCATTGAAGCAAAACCTAAGCTGGCTTGCATACCCAATATTTGGCCAAGCATAACAAAGGTTTGGATTATAAACTGGGTGATCATGCCCATTGCAACGCCAATAATAATCTGCTCAAAGGTGGTCAAAAAACCTTTAAATGAAAGTAGTTCAACGGTCTCTGAAACGGCAGGAATCGCGGGCATCACGGCGAAGGTAATAGCCAAACCTAAGTAGAGCCGCACTCGGGTCGGAACAAAGCGGGCCCCAGTGACTGACATCACCATCAGCATGGCGGAAATACGAGTGTAGGGCCAAAAATAGCTAGCAATCCACTCTAAAACGAGGCTTGTTGGGTACTCCATTCAAGCTCCTAGTACAGCACCTGTGGTAGCCGTTCAACGATAGAGAAGAAATACTCCATCAACATCTGCGTCATCCAATGGGCAAAGAACATCAGTGCCAGTAACGTCACAATGAGACGCGGTAAAAAGCTCAACGTCTGTTCGTTAATTGAGGTCGCGGCTTGGAAAATGGCGACCACTAAACCAATCAACAAACTCGGGATGATGATGGCGCACACCATGATAAGCACCATCCACAGTGCGTCTCGAAACAGCTCAACAAAGACTTCAGGAGTCATTCGCGCCCCCGCTATAAAGCAAAACTGCCGGCTAGCGTTGAGAGGATCAAGTTCCATCCATCCACTAGTACAAACAGCATGAGTTTAAAAGGCAGCGAGACGATCATCGGCGAAAGCATCATCATACCCATCGCCATCAAAACAGACGCCACCACTAAATCAATGATTAAAAAGGGTAAAAAGAGCATAAAGCCGATTTGAAACGCCGTTTTTAGCTCCGAGGTGATGAACGCAGGGATCAGCACCGCCATCGAGACCTCTTCAGGATTGGTTGCGTCAGAGCCCGATATCTCAACAAAGGTTTCTAAATCTTTGACTCGCGTCTGTTTCAGCATGAAGGCTTTTAGTGGCTCTTGAGCCGTATCAAACGCTTGACGCGCCGTCATCTGCTCATTGAGATATGGCTGCACAGCTTGCTCATTAATGGCGTTGATGACTGGTGACATAATGAAAAAAGTGAGAAAAATAGCGATGCCGATAATTACTTGGTTTGACGGCGTTTGTTGCAGGCCCATTGCCTGGCGCAAGATCGACATCACAATCACGATACGTGTAAAGGAAGTCATCAAAATGACCATGGCAGGCAAAAAACCCAACATGGTCATCAAGGCTAAAATTTGTAGATTGATCGAGTAATCTTGACTGCCATCTGAATTGGTCGTCATGGTAAATGCTGGAATACCGCCACCACCACTGACGCTACCAGCGGCTATGGTTTTAGAGGCGCCACTGTCTTTATTCATCGCCGTTACTGTCACCGTTTCTGCGCCTACGGCGCTGGAAGGAATTGGTGTGGCTAACTCTTGCTCTGAAAACGCAAACGGGGTAAACAATAATGCCACCAGCAACATAGAAAGATGCCATAGATGAGCAAGGTAACCCAATGAGGCCGTGCGACTATTTCTTGTCATTTTTCTTTAGCAGCTGAGTCAGTTGACCGGCAAACGGACTGACCTCAGCCTCCTCCTGTTTGAGTGGGGCATCTAATTTTGCGATCAATTGGACGGATTGTGACGTGACTCCGACGAGAAATTGTTCTTCTCCCGCTTGCACAATAACGATACGCTCTTTAGTACCCACTGGCAGTTGACGTACAATGCTCAACCCTTTTTGATTACCGAACGTGGGCACTCGCATTCGTTTTAACACCCAAGCCAAAAAGAGAATTAGCGCAATAACGAACAAAAGCGACCCGAAAGTGGTCGCTAAATCTAAGTGATCATTCGGCGCTGCCATCGCTTGGCTTGAACAGAGCAATAAACCGATCAGTTTTTTCATCCAAATACTTCTTTTTCGTAAACTGACGTTATGCTAACGCAGCTTTTTAATACGCTCAGTCTGGCTGATTACATCGGTTAAACGAATACCGAATTTATCGTTAACCACTACCACTTCTCCATGAGCAATCAAGGTTCCGTTCACCATCACATCCAATGACTCACCCGCGATGCGATCAAGCTCAACCACCGAGCCTTGGTTCAATTGCAGTAAGTTACGAATGCTGATCTTCGAACGTCCCACTTCCATCGAAATGGTCACCGGAATGTCCATAATCGTATCAAGTTTGCGGCGCTCATCTTCGGTGATCGGTGGTGAAGTGTCTTTCAATTCATCAAGAGGCGCGGCCAGAACTTCATCTACATCAATACTAGGCGCGGACGGGTCTTCCCCTAATGCGGCTGCCCATTCGTCTGCCAATCTTTGGTCGTCACTTGGTTCCATCTTCGTTACCTACTCTATTATTCTTCGTTATCTTCTTCGTCATCATCTTCAAATTCAGACATGATGTCTTTGCCTAAAAAGGCGAGATCCGTTTTTACTACATCAGGGCGTTTAATTTTTTCAGAGACTTGAACCGCCAGTTTTTCACCAGAGCGGCCCATTTTCACTCGGTAAGTAGGCAGCTCTTCAACAAACATCGTTGCGTTTTTGGGCATTTTAATTGGGATGATATCGCCTACTTGTAGATCCATTAAGTCACGCAATGAAATGTCTTGTTCTAATAAATTGACTCGGAAATTGACGGGTACATCCATGATCTCTTCGCGCAGTGCAGAACTCCAACGCACATCGGTTTCCATTTTATCCGACTGGACACCCGCATCGAGTAACTCACGAATGGGTTCAACCATCGAATAAGGCATGACCACGTGGAAATCGCCGCCGCCGCCATCGACTTCGATATGAAACGAGCTCACTACGATCACTTCCGTTGGGCTAACGATGTTAGCCATACTTGGGTTCACTTCTGAATCCAAATATTCAAACTCAACGCCCATCACCGGTGACCAAGCTTCTTTGTAGTCACCGAAAACAATTTTTAACAGTAATTGAATGACACGACGTTCTGTTGGCGTAAATTCGCGCCCTTCAATTCGAGCGTGGAAACGGCCATCGCCACCAAAAAAGTTTTCCACCAAAATGAAGACTAAACGCGCTTCCATCGTGACCAACGCGGTCCCTTTTAACGGACGAAAACGCACCATGTTCAAGCTGGTCGGAACATAAAGCGTATTTTGGTATTCACCAAACTTCATCATTTGTACGCCGTTAATCGACACTTCAGCCGTTTTACGCAGCATGTTGAACAAACTAATACGCATGTGACGAGCAAAACGTTCGTTGATAAGCTCCAGCGTAGGCATTCGCCCACGGACAATACGGTCTTGCGAAGAGAAGTCAAAGTTAATCGCCGACTTATCGGCAACATCGTCATCGTCTTCCGCCTCATCAACACTGTCTACACCATGAAGCAGGGCATCAATTTCGTCTTGGCTTAATAAATCAGTCACTTCTCACCTACTGCATTACAAAATCGGTAAACAACACTTTTTCGATCACAGGTTGCCCAACCGCTTTAGTGAGTGCCGCTTTAATATCATCTGTCGCCTTATCTCTCAGCTCAATTCGCCCGGTAGGGCTACGAAGCTGTTCCACAGTGGCAGACGCAAAAGTGGCCAGTAAAGAACTTTCCACTAAAGGTGAATGGTAACGTGCAAGGCTTTCGTTTTCTGAACCTCGCACCATCAACTGCACTTTGATTTGCACCAAACGATCTTTCTTATCACCCGTGACGTTAAACACAAACGGCTGTGCAATATTAACGTAAGCTACAGGATCCGTTGGCAAAGCTTGCTGCGCTGCGGGGGCTTGCTCACTCGTGGCTTCACCCTCATCTCCGCTCATCAAAAAGAAAGCTGCACCACCACCACCAAGCAGTAACACTACGGCAGCAATAATGATAATCAGCAGTTTTTTCTTCCCTTTGGGGGCTTCCGCGCCTAACTCTTCATCGGCCATAATGTTCTCTATGTCGTTATTTTTAATATTAGTTTAAGCGTAATAACTGATTCCATCACGCTTTGATGCGACATTCAAATCAAGTTTGACGTCTGTATCAAGGTTTTCTTCGTCTAAATAGCTTCCGTTGCGCGCCAATTGACCAGATTGGGCATCCCCGTCGGCAGTGTAGCGCGCTTGTTGCTGACCAGCGCTCTGTTGTTGGACAGAGGTCTCACCCAACTGCAAACCTTGTTGTGCCAACATTTCTCGTAGCCTTGGCATAGATTGTTCAATCACATCACGTGCTTGATGGTTAGCGACCGTAAAATGAACCGTCGTATGATCACCATTCATATTCATACGAATTTGTAAACGCCCCAATTCCGGTGGATCTAAGCGAATATCGACATGTTTAAGGTTTTTCGACATCATCATTTGCAGCCGTTCCGCCATTTGCTCACTGGCCATTTCTCGGTTAAGCAACAAAGGAGGCTGTTGCGCGGCTTGCAAGTTGTCAGCACGGCTCTGCGTCGCGTTCAAACCATGTTGCCCCAAAGCACTCGAAAGCTGCTGCGCTAATGTGCCCTCTTTTTGCTCTTGAGCCGACCCTGCATCATTCACACCCGATAACGCTTTCGCGCCTAATCCGGCTTTGAATAGCGCGGGGTTGAGTGGCAATTCGGCATGGGTTGCAGCTGGTATCGCGGCCGCATTCGCTAACTGTTGTATTTGTACATTGGATAACTCATTGCTTGCTGTAACAAGAGGTGACGATGCTAGTGCGGCTTTGTCTGCCGCCACGGCAGCCTGCATGGTTTGAGATTGTTGCTGAGCTAAGGCTTGCTGAACAGAATGGGCTAATGAAACCGGCGTATTTTTACCCTTGAGGACCGTTTCACTTTGTGCCACATCTAGAGGTAATGCTTGCCCTTCGGCAACAACTGTGTTCGCCCAAGGAATGGCAGCGGCAGTCAATAACGCCTCTGTGGGCAGTCCTTGCTGATCATTTTCCGAATCGGTTTGAGGTGTATTCGTAGATGGAGAGAGTGGCAACTTGCCCTCTGCTAAATTTGTTGTCAATTGTGAATCAAGTGCTTGCGCTTCAACCAAAGGTGATGGCTCTATGGGCATGGTGTTGTCACTTTTTGCCACCGCGTTAACTGCTGCATCGCCAACTTCAGTTGTGGCAAGTAAAGTGGCCTCATCTTCTATCGCTTGCGACAAAGCGCTTGCTTGCACTGACTTTGTATCTTGAGGCGGCTGAATGAATTTTCGGACTGATTCCGGCAGGATGAGTTCACCATTCTCTTCAGTCTCTGCGTTTAAGCTTGATGCCGTAGGTGAACCTTCCGCAGCCATCAAACGCTCTTTGCCCTGCTGAATAGGCAGCACACGCTCTGCATCTTGTTCCGTGATGTGCTGATCAGATAATGGAGCTTGCTCATTCACTGACGCCAGTGCTACTGATTCAGTAGTGGGTTTAGCGAATGCATCCTGTGCTGATATTTGCGCAGCCGCTGGCGCTTTTTGCTCCACTTGATCCGAGGAGTCACCTGCGTTGTCGTCGATTTGCACGTCTACCGGATGAGTGTTTTGTGGCAAGGTTTTGCCGTTTTGGTCAGCAAGTGCTTGATTGGCGCTATTTAAACGGCCAAGGATTTCATCGCCATCGCTCATCACTTGTGCTGTTTTCTGCTGAAGAGCGGAGTCATCAACCTCTGCTGAAGGGGGTGATTTTGTTTGCGCGGTATCAACATCGGCCTCTTCACTCAATGCCTCACCAAGTTCTTTATCTAACAAGGCATCGCTACTTTGGGCTGCCACGTCATCGGTGAGCACCGCTCCCTCATCAAGCGCCTTAAAGTCAGTTTCTGCCGAAGATTCAGTGCTACGACCCATAATGAGGGCGGTCAGTTTTTCAAAAAAACCTTGAGATTCAGAACCTTCACTCACCGCATCAGAGCCTGCTCTACTCACGCTGGCCATTTTAGAGGTGTCGGATGGTGTTGTAATATTTACATTCATATCCATGATGCTCGCACTAAAAACAGAGGATGACGCGGATTCATTATTGGCCAGTAAGTCATGTTTCATCATTTTTTGACGATGGCGCAGTGGATTAACCTAATGAACTCCGTGATTAGTCAGAAGCAAGAAATGAGCCAAGCCTTCAATATCGATAAGAAAGTATGACACCCATCTTATTGGACACGTTGACGACTTGAGGCGTCAGTGACTTAAAACTTATTTTGATTAAAACTTATGTTGCTTAAAACTTGTGTTGATTAGAACGTTGCCGACTAAAGAGCAGTGTAGAAAACTCATCCATCTGCTTCTGCTCTCGTTTATCTTGCAGACGTTGCGCTTCTATCTGTTTTTTTTCAATGAGCCATTCGTAAGAGCGTCGCTGTTTTCTCACTTCCATCCAATGCTCTTGGCAGTTATCTACCTGATTTTTGAAGTGTTGTTCTGCATCTCTTTGTTTGACAAGGGTTTCATCTAACTGGGTAAGAAATCGGTTTAAGTGTCCATATTGGCTCGCCGTCAAACCTGACATGCCGCGCTCCATAAGCTGCTGACAATAATCAAGACGATATTGCTCAATCTGCGCCAACTGCTTGTAATAACTCTCTAGCTCATCACGCGATTTAGATAACGCCATCACGGCTTTTTCTTCTTTGTCTTTGGCTTGATCAAGCAGAAACTCGAGTGCGTTATCCATCGATTACCCCACTTGCAAAACGTGCTTGAGCATATTGACGCACATGTCGTAAGGAACCGAATCCTTCATCCCCTGCTGCAAATATTCATCCAGCCTAGGTTTTAGCGTAAATGCACTGTCAATCGCAGGGTCCGTCCCCGGCTTGTAAGCACCGATAGAGACGAGATCTTGATTTTTCCGGCAGATGGAGAGTATTTGACGCACCGCTTTCGACATCAACAGATGTTCATCGGTGGTGATTTGTGGCATAACACGGCTGACCGATTTCTCTACATCAATCGCTGGGTAATGTCCGGCATCGGCCATTTCACGTGATAAAACAATGTGACCATCAAGAATGGCTCGCGATGCATCAGCGATCGGGTCTTGTAGATCATCCCCTTCGGTGAGCACGGTAAAGAAAGCGGTAATCGATCCTTGGTGAGGACCGCCATTTCCCGCTCGTTCAACCAAGGCGGGCAGTTTAGCAAACACCGACGGCGGATAACCTTTTGTGGCTGGCGGCTCACCCACAGATAACGCAATTTCACGTTGCGCTTGGGCAAAACGAGTCAACGAGTCCATTAGTAACAACACATCTAACCCTTGATCACGAAAGTATTCCGCAATCGCTAACGCGGTTTGACAGCCTTTTAAACGCATCAACGGTGAGGAGTCCGCAGGCGCGGCTACCACCACTGAACGTTGACGTCCATCAACGCCTAAAATCTCTTCTATAAACTCTTTTACTTCGCGGCCACGTTCACCAATCAGCCCCACCACCACCACTTGAGCGGTTGTGCCACGAGTCATCATGCCAAGCGTTACCGACTTACCGACACCAGAACCGGCAAATAAACCAATCCGCTGCCCTTTACCCACCGTCAGTAAACCGTTGATCGCTTTTAGGCCAACGTCCAGAGGTTCTGTTATGGGTTTGCGAGCTAATGGATTGATGGGGTCAGCATTAAACGATGCGCGCTTTTCGGTATAAATAGGCCCCAGCCCATCGAGTGGATTACCGACACCATCAATCACCCGTCCAAGCAGCTCCATCCCGACTGGTATGCCAGCGTCCCCTGTCATTGGGGTAACTTTAGCTCCGGGCAGTACGCCTGTTATCTGTTCGCTGGGCATCAGATAGAGGTTATCGCCAGAAAAGCCAACCACTTCCGCTTCCATTTCTCCGGACATGGTTTCTACTTTACATAAGCTACCAATAGGGGCTTTACAACCGGTAGCCTCAAGGGTTAAACCAACCACACGGACCAGTTTGCCAGATGCCATTGGGCGGCAGGTTAACCCTTCGGTTTTATATTGACTAAGGCGATCGGCAAGAGACAACACTATTGATCACCTTGTTGGTGACGATTGGTGCCACAAAAACTTTTCAACACGCTACGAATGCGATCTTCCATTCGATAATTCACACTCGATTCACCTGCTTCAATCTGGACGTCACCGCGATTTAATGCCGGTTCTTTGACCAATGTCCAGTTTCGGAAATCCAGCTCTTTTTCGCCATAAGCAGAATGAATCACGTCAACATCTTCTGGATGGAGTTTTAATGTGATGGCATGACCAGATACAGGCAGGGACTCAACCGACGATTTGACGGTATCTAAGATCACTTGCGGATTGGTTTGTACCTCAACGTGAACGACCTCTTTGACCAAGGTTAAAACCATATCGACCAGCTGTTTTTCGACTTGGGCATTCATCAACTCTAGCGGTTGAGCAAATTGATTGGCAAGACCAACGAAAATATCAACCTGCTGCTGGATGAGGGTTTGCCCTTCAGCGACACCCTCGGTTTTGCCTTGCTCAACACCTTCTTGGTGTCCTGCAATCAGCCCTTCTTCTTTACCTTTTTCATAACCTTGTTTGAATCCGGCTTCTTGGCCTTGGTGCAAACCTTCTTGATAAGCCCCTTGTTTGATCTGGCCAATCTCTTCTTCGCTGAGTTGCAGCGGCTCTTCAACCACAGGCTCATCAAAACTTGGCATCCAACCGGGGTCGTAGTTCATTGCCGTTTCTTTGGCTTTTTTATTGATCTCTGCGCCGTAGTCCGGCAACCCCCACTTTTTGGCTTGTTCAATATTAGCGTCTGCATCTAAACGTAAAAAGCCGCGTTTTCTTTCTCCAGACATAATGCTACCTATTGTTGAGTCAGGGTTAGATTATAAGAATTCGTCTGCGCCGCCAGACAGCATAATTTCGCCACTGTCGGCCATACGACGTGCAATCGCCAGAATCTCTTTTTGCGCCGCTTCGACATCTGATACTTTAATCGGAGGCATGGCTTCCAGATCATCTTTCATCATCTCAGCTGCACGTTTTGACATGTTTTTGAAGATCTTCTCACGCAATGCATCATCAGCACCTTTAAGTGCTTTTTGCAGTACATCTTGCGGTACATCACGCAGCAATTTTTGAATGCCTTGGTCGTCCACTTCGACTAAGTTTTCGAACACGAACATCAGATCTTGGATCTGCGTTGCCATGTCTTCATCTTGCTCACGCATCTGATCCATGAGGATGCCTTCGATATTGTTATCAAGGTAGTTCATGATATCAGCCGCGGCTTTCAAGCCACCAATTTTCGCCGCTTGCGCGCCCGCTTGACCAGCAAATTGTTTCTCCATGATTTCATTCAACTCAGCCAATGCCGAAGGTTGTACTTCTTCAAGGTTGGCAATGCGCATTAATAAGTCTAAACGGTCACGTTCAGCAAACTGTGCCAAAATTTCAGCCGATTGATCCGGTTCTAAATACGATAAAACAATGGTTTGGATTTGTGGGTGTTCATTAACAATGATGCTCGCCACTTGTCGTGGGTCCATCCATTTCAATGAATCCAACCCTTTTGAACCCGTGCCAAGCAAAATTTGATCGACCAAGTTATTGGCTTTATCGGCACCTAATGCAGCGATAAGCGCGTTACGCATAAAGTCTTCGCTGCCCATACCGATATTGGTGTATTTCTGAATATCTTCGAGGAAAGCACGATGCACCGCGCCGACTTTCTCTTGGCTAAGCTCTTTCGCTTTCGCCATCGCGCTACCGACTCGTTGTACCTGTTTAGGTTCAAGATGGCGGATGATGCCAGCGGCGTCCTCTTCGTTTAAGCTCAACAACAAAATAGCCGCTTTTTCATCACCAGAAATTGTTGAAATATCAACCGATGATTCTGTCACTTCTGTTCCACTCTTATTTTTATTATCAGGCATTTTGCATCCAATTCTTCACTACTTGAGCCGCAAGTTCAGGCTCATTGGCCACTAGAGCACGCACCGCTTTCAGTACATCCTCATCCTTGTGTAAGTTTGGCAAATCAATACCGGAACCAAACTCAAAGAGATCACCGCCATCAATACCACTGCCAATTAAACTGGTTTCACCATCAGCACCAATCGGTAAACCATCAGGTCCGTACATTGGGTCATCATCATCCGCAGCAGGGTTGAGCAGTTTTTTCAGCGCAGGGCGAACCAGCACCAGCACCACAACCACAATAACCAAGGCACTAGCAAACCAGCGTACCCAATCGTTGAAGTTTGGATGCTCCCAAATAGGGACATCAACCATTGACTCAACTTCAGGCACGGCAAATTGCATGCTCAAGACATTCAACAAATCGCCACGGTTTTCATCAAAGCCAACCGTCCCAATCAATACTTGTCGCACGGCGCTAATTTCACTTTCGCTCAAGGGAGTATAGGTGACTTCGCCAGTCTCTGGGTTAACCGATGGTCGGTTTTTAATCGCCACTGCAACGGTTTGACGATTCACCACACCCGATTGTTTACGTTCATGACTGATGGTGGTATCGAGTTCAAAATTGCGCGTGGCTTCTTTATGGACCGAACCTTGCCCAAGTACCGAGCCATCTTTCATCTGCGCGACGTCTTGTGGGATCGAAGCATCCGCAGGTGGCTGATTACTTAATGCACCTGGAACGCCAGCCACCACATTGCCGTTGTTATAGTCTTCAAGCGTATATTCGCTGCGTGTCGCTGGCGTATTCGGGTCAAAGCGTTTACGCGTTTGTTCAATGGCACTGAAATCCAGTTGGATATCCACTTGGGCGGTGTAATTACCAAAACCTAGAATAGGGATTAATACCGAATCAATTTTGTCACGCAGCGCCTCTTCTTGCTTGCGTTCAAGTTCTTGTTCTTTACGGCGGGCTGACGACACAGGATCTTGAGAGCCTGAGCTGAGCAGCCGACCATGTTGATCAGTCACGGTAATTCGATTGGGTTTCATCCCTGGCACGGCACTGGCGACCATATCGACAATAGAGTCGACCTCTTCTTGTTTAAGGTTCGCGCCAGTTCGCAAGGTAAGAAATACGGAGGCCGAAGCATCTTGGTTATGACGAACAAATACGCTTTGCTTAGGCAGCGCCAATAACACACGAGCTTTGTTGACGAGCTTCATCTCTTCAATCGCTTTCGCAAGCTGACGTTCACGGCTAAGTTTAAGGCGCTCTTGCTCAAGGCGCTGAGAAACACCAAAGCCCATGTCTTGCATCAAGATTTCATCGCCCGCTTGCTTGTTTTGATTTAACCCTGCACGGACGAGGTTGAGTTTTAAGCTGTTGTATTCACTGGATGGCACTAAGATAGTATTACCATCTAATTTATAGGTCAGTTTCTGCTGATCAAGATAATCGAGGACAGGAATAAGTTCTTCGGTTTCATAAGCGCCAAGCGGGCGCATTTCAGGTTCTCGAACCCAAAAGAACAACATGACAATCAGTGCCACACAGATGGAAATAGAGAGGACTAACACCACCTGGCGCAACAAGTCCAAGTCGCCCATCGCAAAATCACTTTTGGATGAACTCTTCTCTTCAAGATCTGGGTTTTGCGTGTCCATGTCTAGATCTGAGCTCGCCATTAAAGCGTGGTCAGAACCACTGGTCACGGTAAGATCGGTTGTTTGCTTATCTTCTGCCACGGCGGCTACCTAATTTATACGGGCATATTCATGAGTTCTTTGTAGGCGTCGACAAGTTTATTCCGAACTTGAATCGTCGCTTCAAAGGCTACACTCGACTTGTTACGAGCAATCATCACATCCGATAGTGAGACATTTTCATCTCCCCGATCAAAGCGGGTTTGTAAATTACCTGAGGTCTTTTGCAAACTGTTCACGTTATTAATGGCTTTGGAAAGCATGTCGCCAAAATCAGCACTCACACTTTGTCCAGTTGCCGTAGGACGAGCATTGGTTGCTTCCAACATCATTGTTTGCATTTCGCTGTTTAAACCATCAAGTCTCATTGCTACCTCTAACGCCAAATCTTTGACTGCTGTGCTGCTTCTTTCTGTGATGCAGCAATTTATATGCCATCACCCACTTTGGGGTTAATTCGGGATATCAATTCCTGCATCACGCATTTTCGCTAATTTATAACGCAGTGTCCTAGGGCTAATTCCGAGCTTGTCAGCCATCTCTTTACGGCGGCCTTGGCACTCGACTAAAGTATCCATGATAATGGTGTACTCTTGATCTCTCAGCTCATCACCCAATGCAGCGCCATTGTTATTAAACAGCTTGTTCACTTCGGCTTGTGCTACAGGCTTAATCTCTGGTGTGGCAATATCGCTGCGCTCTACGACTTGTTGCAGGCTGCTAGCATCTTGCCAATCAACCCCTTCCAACAAGATATGTTCACTTGCAATGTCTCCTTGCTCGCTCAAGATCAGCGCGCGTTGCACGACGTTATCAAGTTCACGGACGTTGCCCGGCCAAGCGTAACTAAGCAACTTGTTAATGGCTTGCGGCGCGATACGAGGCACAGGTAAACCAAGCTTAGTGCAGTGACGCTCTACAAGGTGGTGAGCCAGCGGTTCAATATCCCCTTTGCGGTCACGTAGCGCTGGCCATGAGATTGGAAAGACGTTGAGGCGATAATATAAATCATCACGGAAATTACCTTCCTGCACATACTGCTTTAGGTCGCGGTTGCTGGTCGCCAATACGCGGACATCAAGCTTAATGCTTTTACGCCCCCCCAAGCGTTCCACTTCACGCTCTTGGAGTACGCGCAGCAGTTTTGCTTGTAGGTTCAGATCCATCTCGCTGATCTCATCGAGTAAAATGGTCCCACCTTGCGCTTGTTCAAATTTACCCGGACAAGCCTGTACCGCTCCTGTGAATGCCCCTTTTTCATAACCAAATAAGGTGGCTTCGAGCATGTTGTCTGGAATGGCGGCACAGTTGATCGCCACAAATGGCCCATCTTTACGCGGAGATGAGTTATGAATGTAGCGAGACATGACCTCTTTTCCAGAGCCGCTTGGGCCCAAAATCATGACGTTAGCATCGGTTTTTGCCACTTTGTCGGCAAGTGACAATAAGCGCAGGCTTTTCTCATCGGCAACAACCGCATCACCATTATCATCCGATTTCACTGGCGCGTAACGGCTAACCATGTTGAGTAGCACTTCGGGGGCAAAGGGTTTTGCCATGTAATCAATGGCGCCCTCTTTCATCGCCGAGACCGCATCTTCAATATTGGCGTACGCCGTCATCAGCAACACGGGTAAATTGGGCCAATGCTGTTTGATGTTGCGCAGCAGTGCAAGGCCCCCCATGCCAGCCATTTGAACGTCAGAGACAACAATATCAACAGGATGTGCTTTGAGTTTAATCAGTGCATCTTCGGCGCAATCAGCTTCCAGCCATTCATAACCGGCCAGCGCCAAAGTATCGACTAACGCTTCGCGTAGACCTTCATCATCTTCAACGATTAAGACTTTGCTTTGAGCCATCATCCTTCTCCAGTCTCTGTTGGTGAAGAAGGGGCATGACGCTCGAGTGGAATGCACATAGTAAAGCAAGCACCCTCCCCTTCTTCTGAAATTAATTCCAATCGCCCATCATGGGCGCGGCAGACCATTTGTACCACCGCTAACCCTAACCCCGTTCCTTGTGAGCGAGTGGTAAAAAACGGTTCCATAATTTTACTTTGCAGCGCAGCAGGGACTCCCGGGCCACTGTCTTGTACCGAGATTTTCAGCTCACCATTTACCGGGCGAAAAAAGACATCAATTTGCGACGCCTTACCCGCAATTTGTATTGCGTTCATCACTAAGTTACTCAGTGCAGAGGCAATGGCATTTGCATTACCTAACACCACAGTCCCTTCTTGTTCCACTTCCTGATGATAATCAATTGCGCTATTTTTTAATGCCGTTTCCACCATGGGAACAAATTCGCTGACCAAGTCTGTCACTGTAAACGGCTGAATGACTTTATTGTCACCACCTTTGGCAAACAACAACATATCATTGACTTGTTTTTCAAGATCATGAAGCCTATCCATCAGCTTAGACTGAAAACGCTCTCTTGTAGCGTTTGGCAAGTTAGGCGCACCTAAATTTGAGGCATAGAGCATGGCACTGGATAACGGTGTGCGAACTTGGTGTGCCAAAGACGCCACCATTCGACCGAGTGAGGATAAGCGCTGTAAATCACTGATGCGTGATTGAAGTAACCGAGTTTCGGTTAAATCGGTGATTAATATCAATTGGCCTGTTGCTGATGCTGAAATGGCTAATCTAACTTTACGACCATTGCGCAGCGAGATTTCATGCCCATCATCTTCTCTCGGCGCAAAAGCACTTTGAATGACGGAATACCATTTTTCACCCGCCAATGGGACTTGCAATAACCGCTGAGCTTCAGGGTTAGCTTCTCTGACTACGCCTTGAGTATCGAGCAAAATGACGCCAGCAGGCATCACATCAAGAACCTGTTTATAGCGCTCAACTTGATCCTCTACAGAATCTAAGTGAGATTGATTAATGGGTGTGTCAGGAGACTGCATGTCGAAATTCTACCTATAAAACAACAATAGCCTAACACGCAAAATACATGCCAGGCTATTTTTCTTTAAAATCAAAGAATTAATCCATTGCCAATATATTGACTAAACTTTACCCATGCTGTTTTTTAATCACCGTTGCATATTGTATTTACGCATTTTTTCAACCAAGGTCGTACGGCGCATACCCAGCATATCAGCGGCACGCGCTACCACTCCGCCTTGAGCTTCAAGGGCTTGGTTGATCATATTGACTTCCAAGTCCGCCAATAGCTCTTTCAAATTCACGCCTTCAGGAGGTAATGACTGCGGTGCGTTGAGATTTTCGTGCATCTCTTCGACGTCTTCAAAACTGAAGTTTTCAGAGAAAATACCCGCCAGCACATCACGTTCTTGGTCTTCAACTGAGCCATAGGAGCTGTGCTCTGGTTGGAATTCTGGAATATCACTATAGCGGTATTTAGTTGGTAAATGATTGACGTCGACGAGACTATTTGGATAGAGAATGATCATCCGCTCAACTAAATTCGCTAGCTCACGAACATTGCCCGGCCAATTGTGTTCCATTAACGAATTGACTGCTCGCGGGGTAAAACAAAATGGCTGTCCACCTTCCGCTTCCATACGTGTCATGAGTTCTTGTAACAGCAATGGGATGTCGTCTTTGCGATCTTTTAGCGCTGGCATTTCAATTGGGAAAACATTGAGTCGATAGTAAAGATCTTCACGAAATGATTCATCATCAATCATGTTTTCTAAATTGCGGTGAGTCGCTGACACCACACGCACATTCACTTTAATGGTGGTGTTACCGCCCACACGTTCAAAGCAGCGTTCTTGTAACACACGCAACAACTTTACCTGCATCGACATCGGCATATCACCGATCTCATCGAGAAATAAAGTACCGCCTTCGGCAAGCTCAAAACGACCTTTACGCGCGGTTATCGCTCCGGTAAACGCCCCTTTTTCATGACCAAATAATTCACTTTCAAGTAAATCAGCCGGAATCGCACCACAGTTAATCGGCACAAACGGACCGTTGCGGCGTGCAGAATGATAATGGATGTTACGCGCAACCACTTCTTTGCCCGTTCCAGATTCACCTAAGATCAACACATTAGCTTCTGTGCCTGAGACTTGCTCAATCAAATGGCGAACTTCTTGGATACCATGACTTTGGCCTACAAGGCTACGAAATAAGGTATTCTTACGCGATGTAGAGGGAACTTGCACGCCTTTGCGTCCTAAAAATTCTTTGCAATGTCGTAATGCGTCACTCAGTTGAGGGTAATTAAGAGGTGACTCAAGTTCACCGACGTATTGAGTAAATTCTTCCAATGAATATGGCTGCTTGTTTGCCATTAGAAGTGGAATATAATTGGCCTTAGTCAACCACTGAGCTATCTCATCAGTTAACTGCTCACTTTTTAGCGATCCAATAATGCAGCCCCCCCACAATCTTGAACAATCAATATCCTTGATTTGGGATGACTCGATCGCCTCGCAGTGCTCTCCAACAAATTCTAAAATGTTACTTAGATTGAGACGGATCTGCGGATCGTCTTCTATCACAAGCAGTTTTGCTAAACCTTGCATAGGTGAGAATATTTGCCTTAAATCAGAGAAATTGTGGCCGCACTTCTGAAAATCGTTATTCAGTTTTGTTTTTCTATAATCACTTGATTAAACGATAGACAATTTGTGGAATTCAGCAACAAAAAAAGCCATTAGGCTAGTAATGGCTTCTATTCTATGGAATAAAAAAAATAAGGCAACCAAGCAATGAGCTGGTGTGACATCAGTTAAAACTTTAAAAAATAAGTGCCTAAAGTTTTATAAATAACTTATATGCCCACTTCGCTTGCCGTCAGATTGTGGTATTCAGGAGGGATTTGATCCCATGCTGATTTAATTTCTCGAATGATGTCGATCACATCATCCAGTGGTTGCGGGTCATTTTGATGATTCGCTTCGGTGATCTGAGTGATCATAAATTCATAAAGCTGATCTAAATTTTTTGCAATATCCCCGCCATCACTCATCGATAAGCAACTGCGTAAGCTAATAATGATATCCAATGCTTTACCAAGGCGTTCACCCTTACTTGGAATATTCCCCTGTAGCATTGCTGCTTTTGCTTGAATAAGGCGTTCAATGGCACCCGCCATCAACATTTGTACGACTTTATGCGGCGAGGCCGCACTGAGCTGGCTATCCACTGATACCTTTTTGTATGCCTGTAAAGAACCGCGCATAGTCTTCCTCTTATAAAAACTTTTTGTATTGCTGAACGGATTTATTACCGTGTCGGTATTTTTGGAGCGTTCTACCGATCTCGACCGTTTTTGACTGCATCAGTTCAACAAGATGTTTAGTTTCATCAATAGCCTCTCGCCATTGGCTCGACATTGCAAACTGTGGATTTTCTGACGCATGCGTCAGTAAGTTTTGCAATATCCGTTCCCTTTTATCGACAAGATGATTGATTTCTTCAGTATTAATTTCATCAATGACAAGCATTGCTCTTATTTGGTGATCTAGATCACTTAAAAGGTCGAGTTGCTGCTCCATATCAGCCGCCTAACGCATTCATCATACCAGCTAATTGGTTCTGCATTTTACTGGTCGCGTCTTGCATTGCTGAAAACTTAGAATGCGTTCGCTTCTCCAAACTGTCCATGCGGCGATCAAGTGCCGCTTGGTCGTCCGCCACACGGTAGTTGCGTTCTACTAAGCTTTTTTCGCGTGTGCGAATCGACCCCGTCACCCCCGTCATGCTCTGAATAGCATCTTCAACCCGTTTGGCAAATCCTTGGTTTCCACCAAAGAACTCACCTAGCTTATTAAAGTTGTTATTGAGTTGGCGATCTAGCATGTCGTAGTTAATTTCAAGTGTCCCTTGGCGTGTAGTAGTAATACCAAACTCAATCAGACTTTTGATCTCTTCTGGAGCCTGCTCAATTCTAGTCGAAAAAACACTACGTAGGCGGGAGTCTGCACTGCGCACAATACTGTCACCCGCCAGTGGCCCAGCTTGGCCAGTCCGAGGGTCAACGCCTCCAAGTTCTTTAGAGACCTGATAAAACTGATTATACGCCGCGACAAATTGTTCAATATCATCGCGCACGGTTTTGCGGTCATATTCGATGCCAATTTCAGCCGGTGGTTTGCCTTTGGCCGTTTGCCCTTTAAGGGTCAAATCAACCCCTTCAATCGCATCTTCAATCACGTTGTTGTTGCTAGAAAGGGTCGCCACACCGTCCAAAACCACCACAGAATCTTGGCCTGCTTGTACTTGAGTCATACCTTGATAGGCGTCAAACGATGCTTGTGCCGCTCTAAGCTCAGCATCTGCTTTGTCCACTTTATCTAAATACTCACGCTCTTGCGGGTCAAGCTTTTCACGCTCTTTCTGCTTGGCTTGCTCTGGCGTCAGTTCACCACTACGCACCGCCGCCGCAACCGCGGCTTTTTCAGCTGCTAATTGCTGTTCAAGCTTGGCTTGCGCTTCTTTGGGGGTGACATAGGAGTCAACCAAAGTACCAGAAGCAGTATTGGTCCAACCGGGTACATCTGGCGCTTTTTCTAACGCAGTTGCATCAAGCTCTGGCTCAGGTTCATAGTAGGAATCGAGCAAGGTGCCAGAGGCGGTTTCAGTCCACCCTGGAATACGATCTTGCGGTTTCAGATATTTATTGGCAGCAACACCGGCGGCGGCGGCAGCTTTGACGGCGACGTCGGTTAATTCACCGGCAGCATTAGCAACTTTACCGTCGGCAGCTACTTGCCCGGCGACTTCTTGAACACCACTCGCCATACTTTGGTCAACTTCGCGTGCCGCCGCACCTATTTTCTCGGCGACTTTTGCAGCGATAGCTTGTTGAGCTGGCGTGAGTGGTGCAATGATTTGTTGCGCCGCAGCGCGTGCTTTTTCTAAATCTTTAACGCGTTCTTCCAGCGTTTTGTATTCTAGATTTTTGAGCGGATTTCCGGCATCAGACTGAGCATTAATTTTAATGTCATGATCTTTTCCAGATAGATTAGAGGCCACAATCAAACGTGGCCCTTCAACATCATTGATTACCGAAGCACGAACTCCGGGATTGGTTTTAGTGCTGTTAATACCGCGAACGATATCAATCAATTTTGAATTGGCTTGGACATCAACATCAAACTTCTGATCACCAAGTGAAATCTGCAGCTTACCAGGACCAAACTTTGCCTCTTTATCTAAAACATCCGAGGCAACTTTATGGCTCTGTGCAAGCTGCAACACATCGATAGCATATTTACCTGCTATTGCGTCAGTGGTGGCTGTCGCGGAGACGACGTTTTCATCAGTAGTATCGACTTTTCGCAAAGCGAAAGCCTTCTCCTGACGAAAATTCGTCATAAGATTTTTCATCGTATCCAGCGACTCTTTGAGCCGGCCGTAGGCACTGATACTGGCATCAATTTGGCCAAGCTCATTATCAATACGTTGCTGCTTAGGAACGCGCTCTGCATTGACAATTTTGCTGACCAAGGAATTGATATCCATGCCAGTATTCATACCCATCGGGCCTAAGCTCATTAAATCACCTCAAAAACTACGATTACACCTTAGCAACCAATAAACCTGTACTGTGGTCTTTTTGTCTGGCAAGGCGTCGCAAAACCTCTAGCATTTCCTCGTTCGGGATCTGACGAATAATGTCACCAGTACTGGCTTCATAAATCGTCACAACATCCCGTCCTGATTCTTCATCGACTCTAAACGCTAAGTCTTTGTTGATAGATGAGATAAATTCATTCATCTGCTCTACCATCTTGGCTCTTTCCGATTTGTTGATCTGCTCTCGTTGCTGTGCAAGCTCGATTGCCGCTTCAACGCTTTGGTTTTGCCTATTTCTTAACTGTTCAGTACGATTCACCTCATTTTGTTTCGAGGAAGCGCGTGTCGCGCCATCGTTTTCTGAAGCAAATTTAATGCCACTTTGCGAGCCGTAAGGCTGGATGTTCGATGTGTAGGATGGTATTTCCATAACAATCTCCCTTCCACCTCATAGGTTGGCAGTGAAAACACTGCTTTCCCCACAAAGCTCCATTCGCCTATCGGTTAACCCAATAGACTAAGAGCTGCAGATGGTGACTGCTTCGCCTGTGCCAAAACTGACGTACTCGCTTGCTGCAAAATCTGCGACTTCGTCATTTGGGTTGTTTCACGGGCATAATCAGTATCCTTAATTCGACTACGAGAAGCGTTGACGTTCTCGTTGATGTTATCAAGGTTACTGATGGCATGACCGAAACGGTTCTGGAATGCACCTAACGAGGCACGTTGGCTATCAACGGCCTTTAGTGCACCATCAATCAAAGCTACAGCTTCCTGAGAGCCGCCAACCGTTGTGACATTGATGTCTTTGACGGTTACGTCTTTACCTGCAGCAAAACCAATTTCAGTACCCAGTCCACCACCAATAGTGACATCGCTTGAGACTTTTTGATTGGCGGCAAACAGTTGCAGTTTACCTTCATCACCGACTGAAGCTTTGATGTCACCATTTTGACCATTAATGTAAGTAGCAACCTCTTCTAAGTCATCACCCGCTTTAGCGTTAATGGTGACTTCGCGAGCTTCTCCTTGCTTATCAGTATAGCTCAGAGTCAGATCCGTCGCATTGGTGACTGACCAGTCAGGCGCTTTGCCATTTGTCGCGACATAGCTCTTACCGCCCATCGCTTTTGTGTCAGAACGCATGTCGCTCATGGAAAGCATCACAGCTTCACCAGAATCGGCACCAATTTGGAAAGATTTATTACCAAACGAACCATTTAGCAGTTTATTACCACCAAACGAGGTTGTTTCAGCAATACGGTTTAATTCATCATTGAGTGCTGAGACTTCCTCTTGGATCGCTTGGCGTTCTGAACTTGAGTTAGAACCGTTTGCTGATTGCAAAGAAAGATCTCGCATACGTTGCAAGATGTTGGTGGTTTCATTCATTGCACCCTCTGCGGTTTGTGCAATGGAAATACCATCATTTGCGTTTCTTACCGCCATATCTAAGCCACGGCTTTGTGACGTTAAACGGTTTGAGATTTGTAGACCCGCTGCATCATCACGCGCGCTATTGATTTTATAGCCCGATGACAGACGCTCCATCGATTTCTGCGTACCATCAGCGGCGTTATTTAAATAACGCTGTGCGGTCATTGCAGACACGTTAGTGCTTACATTAATTGCCATATTGATCTCCTTAGGCATTGTGTTGATGTACTTCCGTGTCTCTCACCTCACGTCGGTACACCTCATTTCTCTCGTATCCTTTAACGGCGAAAGATTTATATCCTTTAGAAAAAAATAAGCCTTTTTTTAAAATTTATGCAGCGAGCATGAGAAATGTGATTAGCGTCAAAAAGTAAGAAAGATAATGCTGCATCGACTATAATGCCGATCAGTTAAGGCCAAAGTGATCGGTTGAACGATCCTTCAGAGCTGTCAAAATCCAAGTGTATTTAATGCACTTGGATTTTTTTATGGATGTTTCTCAAGCTCTAAACATAATTAATGAT
>NZ_CAWPJH010000016.1:0-28290 GCF_963888445.1 Vibrio sp. B1-2 | reverse complement strand
ACGAAGTTGCGATCATTGGTATCAAAGACACAATCACAACGACTTGTACAGGTGTTGAGATGTTCCGTAAGCTGCTTGACGAAGGTCGTGCAGGTGAGAACGTTGGTGCACTTCTACGTGGTACTAAACGTGATGAAGTAGAACGTGGTCAAGTACTAGCGAAACCAGGTTCAATCACTCCACACACTAAGTTCGAGTCAGAAGTATATGTACTGTCTAAAGATGAAGGCGGCCGTCATACTCCGTTCTTCAAAGGCTACCGTCCACAGTTCTACTTCCGTACAACGGACGTAACAGGCGATATCTCTCTACCAGAAGGCGTAGAGATGGTAATGCCAGGTGACAACATCCAAATGGTTGTAGAGCTAATCGCTCCAATCGCGATGGATGAAGGTCTACGTTTTGCGATCCGTGAAGGCGGTCGTACAGTAGGTGCTGGTGTTGTTGCTAAAGTTATCGCTTAATTGCTGATTTAGCCGTTTAGATACGAATAGTATTTGACTAACGACTACCAAAAAGGGCATCATTTGATGCCCTTTTTCTGCACTAAATTTGGCCGTTGTCGATTTGTTGGTCGATAAAGCCAGTGCAAAGGATTTAAGATAGAGACATTTCTATCTTGATGAGTATGTATAGGTAGCTTTACCTGTGCTATGGATTTGCCCTGCAACAGCGGGGTTGTTGTCGTCTATGTTAAGACTTGTAACAGGTTGGTTTATGAAAGCAAACAATGCTGAAATTCCTGATAGCTCAAGTGCAGCAGACACATTTAAGTGGATTGTCACTTTTGCTCTGTTAGCTGCCGCTGTTGTGGGTAATTACCTGTATGGTGAAATGTCTGTAGTGCTTCGCGCTGCAGGTGTGGTTGCGCTGATTATTGCAGCACTCGGTGTCGCTGCGACAACCACAAAAGGAAAAGCGGCGATTGCGTTTGCGCGTGAATCTCGTATGGAAGTTCGCAAAGTGGTATGGCCGACACGTCAAGAAACCATGCAAACAACATTAATCGTTTTAGCTGTAAGTATCGTAATGGCTCTAGCACTTTGGGGCATCGACGGCATTATGGTTCGTCTTGTCGCTTTCGTGACTGGGGTATAGAGGGTTTAATACATGAGTGAAGCTCCTAAAAAACGCTGGTATGTAGTTCAAGCCTTCTCTGGATTTGAAGGCCGCGTAGCGCAATCGCTGCGTGAGCATATCAAGATGCACGCAATGGAAGAATTCTTCGGTGAAGTTCTTGTTCCAACCGAAGAAGTTGTTGAAATGCGTGCAGGTCAACGCCGTAAAAGTGAGCGCAAGTTCTTCCCAGGCTATGTATTGGTACAGATGCTCATGAATGATGAGTCCTGGCACTTAGTTCGTAGTGTTCCTCGTGTAATGGGTTTCATTGGTGGAACCTCCGATCGTCCTGCACCTATCACTGACAAAGAAGCCGATGCGATTCTTAATCGTCTAGAGAAAGCGAGCGAAGCTCCGCGTCCTAAGACGATGTTTGAAGCAGGTGAAGTGGTTCGTGTTAATGAAGGTCCATTTGCTGATTTCAACGGCACCGTTGAAGAAGTGGATTACGAGAAGAGCCGCATTAAAGTGTCAGTATCTATCTTTGGTCGTGCAACTCCTGTTGAACTTGAGTTTGGCCAAGTCGATAAGCTTGATTAAAAAAACACCTTTTAGGGTTGTTAAGGGCGTGAAATGTGATTATAATTTCGCGCCTTATTTACACGTCTTTATGACAAAGTAACCGGGGAGCTGATCAGCTGATTGGCGTTTGTACCCACATTTAGGAAATATCATGGCTAAGAAAGTTGAAGCTTATATCAAGTTGCAAGTTGCATCTGGTATGGCGAACCCAAGTCCACCAGTTGGTCCTGCACTAGGTCAACGTGGCGTTAACATCATGGAATTCTGTAAAGCGTTCAACGCAAGAACAGAATCAATGGAGAAAGGCTTGCCTACTCCAGTTGTTATCACTGTATACAGCGACCGTTCTTTCACGTTCGTAACTAAGACTGCTCCAGCGGCTGTTCTTCTGAAGAAAGCTGCAGGCATCAAGTCTGGTTCAGGCCGTCCAAACACTGAAAAAGTGGGCACGGTTACTGATGCTCAAATCCAAGAAATTGCAGAAGCGAAAGCGGCTGATATGACTGGTGCTGACATTGAAGCGATGAAACGTTCTATTGCGGGTACTGCTCGTTCAATGGGCTTAGTGGTAGAGGGTTAATATCATGGCAAAACTAACTAAGCGTATGCGCACTATCCGTGAGAAAGTTGACGCAACTAAAGAATACGAAATCAACGAAGCTGTAGCTCTTCTTAAAGAACTTGCAACGGCTAAATTCGTTGAGTCTGTAGACGTTGCTGTGAACCTTGGCATTGATGCTCGTAAATCTGACCAAAACGTACGTGGTGCAACTGTTCTGCCACACGGTACTGGTCGTGAAGTACGTGTTGCAGTGTTCACTCAAGGTGCAAACGCTGAAGCGGCTAAAGCTGCTGGTGCAGATTTAGTGGGTATGGAAGATCTAGCTGAGCTAGTGAAGAAAGGCGAAATGAACTTTGACGTTGTTGTTGCTTCTCCAGATGCAATGCGCGTTGTAGGTCAACTAGGTACCATTCTTGGTCCTCGCGGTCTAATGCCAAACCCTAAAGTTGGTACTGTAACTCCTAACGTGGCTGAAGCGGTTAAGAACGCTAAAGCAGGTCAGGTTCGTTACCGTAACGACAAAAACGGCATCATCCACACAACTATCGGTAAAGTTTCTTTCGAAACTAACCAACTTCAAGAGAACTTAGAAGCTCTTCTAGTTGCACTTAAGAAAGCGAAACCTTCTTCTGCTAAGGGTACTTACCTGAAGAAAGTAAGCATTTCTACTACGATGGGTGCTGGTGTTGCTGTTGATCAGAACACGCTAAACGCTCAAGCGTAATAATACATTTGATTAGGTGTGGAATTTGTGTATAATTCTGCGCCTAATATTTGTGGTTGGGGCTGATTTTAGTTCTTAGAACTATGACCCAGTCTCCGTCCAAGACCGTAGGCGTTATTTGTCTGTTTGATAAATGACTTAATCGTACCTACGTAGATGGTGCCCGAACTGACAGAAAGCATAATTTATTTTTTGAATAGATAAACTTTCTTCTGGGACTGCACCGAAATAACTCTCACTGTTGTGATAATAGTGAGTGGTGTAACGACAACCAGGAGTAAATCCAAGATGGCTTTAAACCTTCAAGACAAACAAGCAATTGTTGCTGAAGTCAACGAAGCGGCCAGTGGTGCACTTTCTGCAGTTGTTGCTGACTCTCGTGGCGTTCAAGTAGGCGCGATGACTTCTCTACGTAAACAAGCTCGTGAAGCGGGTGTTTATATGAGAGTTGTTCGTAATACTCTAGCACGTCGCGCAGTGGAAGGCACAGCTTACGAATGTCTACAAGACGTATTCGTAGGTCCTACTTTGATCGCATTCTCTAACGAGCATCCAGGTGCTGCAGCGCGTCTTTTTAAAGACTTCGCTAGAGAGAACAAGCACTTTGAAATCAAAGCAGCTGCATTTGAAGGCGCATTAACTGACGCAGAACTACTAGCGACACTACCAACTTACGACGAAGCAATCGCACGCCTAATGATGTGCATGAAAGAAGCTTCTGCTGGCAAGTTGGTACGTACTATCGCTGCTGTCCGCGATCAAAAAGAAGCTGCGTAATTCGCATTGCTTTTTATTGTTTGCTAAATAAACTTATTGTTGACTTAAAAGAGAATTGTTATGTCTATTACTAACGAGCAAATCCTAGATGCAGTTGCAGAAATGTCTGTAATGCAAGTTGTTGAACTTATCTCTGCTATGGAAGAGAAGTTCGGTGTTTCTGCTGCAGCTGCAGTAGTTGCAGGCGGCCCAGCAGCAGCAGCTGTTGAAGAGCAAACTGAATTCGACGTAATCCTAACTGCTGCTGGCGCAAACAAAGTATCTGTAATCAAAGCAGTACGTGGCGCAACTGGCCTAGGTCTTAAAGAAGCTAAAGCTCTAGTTGACGGCGCTCCAGCTGCAATTAAAGAAGCAGTTTCTCAAGCAGAAGCTGACGCACTTAAGAAAGAGCTAGAAGAAGCTGGTGCGACTGTTGAAGTTAAGTAATTATTACTTAATTTCTTAGCCGCAAGGCTAATGGCTGGTGGTTTATTGACCACCGGCCTTTTTGCGCTGTAGGGTATGGGTGAATTTTCCCGCTGTTTAGACGCTTATACTCGTGCAAAAGCACACAAACTATCATTTTTGAGTGATGTTGTGTTACTACAGTAAACAGCTGTTAGTCACTGTCCTATGACCCTTTATTTTTGAATAATTGGTGGGCAGTTTGGGTCACTTATCAGCGAGCTGAGGAACCCCATGGTTTACTCTTATACCGAGAAAAAGCGCATCCGTAAGGACTTTGGTACTCGTCCACAAGTGTTGGACATTCCATACCTGCTATCGATCCAGCTCGATTCGTTCGACAAGTTTATCGAACAGGATCCTGAAGGACAATACGGTCTTGAGGCTGCTTTTCGTTCTGTATTTCCTATTCAGAGCTATAACGGCAATTCTGAGCTGCAATACGTTAGCTATCGTCTTGGTGAGCCAGTTTTTGACGTTAAAGAATGTCAAATTCGTGGTGTAACTTATTCTAAGCCACTACGCGTAAAACTACGCCTAGTGATCTTTGATAAAGACGCGCCAGCAGGTACTGTAAAAGATATTAAAGAACAAGAAGTCTACATGGGTGAAATTCCACTCATGACAGACAATGGTACCTTCGTAATTAATGGTACTGAGAGGGTTATCGTATCCCAGCTGCACCGAAGCCCAGGCGTATTCTTCGACAGCGATAAGGGTAAAACTCACTCATCAGGTAAAGTTCTTTATAACGCACGTATTATCCCTTACCGTGGTTCATGGTTAGATTTTGAGTTTGATCCAAAAGATAACCTATACGTGCGTATTGACCGTCGTCGTAAACTGCCTGCATCGATCATTCTTCGTGCACTTGGTAAATCGACAGAAGAGATCTTGGATCTGTTCTTCGAAAAAGTGAAGTTTGAAGTCAAAGACCAAACTCTTCTTATGGAGTTGGTACCTGAGCGCCTGCGTGGCGAAACAGCGTCATTTGATATTGAAGCAAATGGTACCGTTTATGTCGAAAAAGGTCGTCGTGTAACGGCTCGTCATATTCGTCAACTAGAAAAAGATAACGTTGATTTTATCGAAGTACCCGTTGAGTACATCGTTGGTAAAGTCGCTTCTAAAGATTATGTCAATGAAGCAACTGGTGAAGTCATCGTTAGCGCAAACCAAGAAATTAGCTTGGAAGCATTAGCGAATCTTTCACAAGCGGGCTATAAGAAACTTGAAGTTCTATTTACGAACGATCTTGATCATGGTCCATTTGTGTCTGAGACGCTCCGCATCGACAGTACGGTTGATCGTATTTCTGCGCTAGTAGAAATCTACCGCATGATGCGCCCTGGCGAGCCACCAACAAAAGAAGCAGCCGAATCGCTGTTTGAAAGCCTATTCTTCTCAGAAGAACGCTATGACCTATCAACAGTAGGCCGTATGAAGTTCAACAGCTCAATTGAGCGTGAAGATGCCGGCGAGCTTGGTACGCTTGACGAAACTGACATCATCGAAGTGATGAAGAAGTTGATCGCCATTCGTAACGGCATTGGCGAAGTGGACGATATCGACCACCTTGGCAACCGTCGTATTCGCTCTGTTGGTGAAATGGCTGAAAACCAATTCCGCGTAGGTCTTGTGCGTGTTGAACGTGCAGTGAAAGAGCGCTTAAGCCTTGGCGATCTTGATGCGATCATGCCTCAAGATTTGATCAATGCGAAGCCTATCTCTGCGGCCGTTAAAGAATTCTTCGGTTCTTCACAGCTTTCTCAGTTTATGGACCAGAACAACCCACTTTCAGAAGTGACGCACAAACGTCGTATTTCTGCATTGGGTCCTGGCGGTCTAACTCGTGAGCGTGCTGGCTTTGAGGTACGTGACGTACACGTAACTCACTACGGTCGTCTATGTCCGATCGAAACGCCAGAAGGTCCGAACATCGGTCTGATTAACTCATTGTCAGCATTTGCACGTTGTAACGAATACGGTTTCCTAGAAACTCCGTACCGTCGTGTTGTTGATGGTGTGGTGACTGATGAAGTTGATTACTTGTCAGCTATCCAAGAAGGTCAATTTGTTATCGCGCAGGCAAACGCCATTCTGACTGAAGAAGGTACGTTTGCAGATGAGCTGATCACAGCTCGTCAAAAAGGTGAATCTGGTCTTCACCCTCGTGAACATGTTGACTACATGGACGTTGCGACCAACCAGGTCGTATCAATCGCCGCTTCGCTTATCCCGTTCCTAGAACACGATGATGCGAACCGTGCATTGATGGGTGCGAACATGCAACGTCAAGCGGTTCCAACGTTACGCGCTGAGAAGCCGTTGGTTGGTACTGGTATCGAACGTAATGTAGCGGTTGACTCTGGTGTAACTGCCGTTGCCAAACGTGGCGGTATGGTGCAGTCAGTTGATGCGTCTCGTATCGTAGTTAAAGTTAATGAAGATGAACTTGTATCTGGTGAAGCGGGTATCGACATCTACAACCTAACTAAATACACACGTTCGAACCAAAACACATGTATTAACCAACGTCCTACTGTGATGCCAGGTGAACCTGTAGCTCGCGGTGATGTCCTTGCTGATGGTCCTTCAACAGACCTTGGTGAGCTAGCGCTTGGCCAAAACATGCGTATCGCATTCATGCCTTGGAATGGTTATAACTTCGAAGACTCGATCTTAGTATCTGAGCGCGTCGTTCAAGAAGACCGTTTCACGACTATCCACATCCAAGAACTTTCTTGTGTGGCTCGTGATACTAAGCTGGGCTCTGAAGAGATCACAGCGGATATTCCAAACGTAGGTGAATCGGCTCTGTCTAAACTAGACGAGTCAGGTATCGTTTACATTGGTGCTGAAGTTAAGGGTGGTGACATCCTAGTTGGTAAAGTAACGCCGAAAGGCGAAACTCAGCTAACTCCAGAAGAGAAGCTACTACGTGCAATCTTCGGTGAAAAAGCCTCTGATGTTAAAGATACGTCATTGCGTGTACCAAACTCTGTTTCAGGTACCATTATCGATGTTCAAGTTTTCACTCGCGATGGCGTAGAGAAAGACAAGCGTGCGCTTGAAATTGAACACATGCAGCTAAAAGAAGCGAAGAAAGACCTTACTGAAGAGTTCCAAATTCTTGAAGGTGGTCTACTAGCGCGTGTGAAAGCTGTACTGATCAATGGTGGCTATTCTGAAGCGAAGCTTGATGCGATTGATCGTAAGAAATGGCTAGAACAAACACTAGAAAACGACGAGCTACAATCTCAACTTGAACAGCTTGCTGAGCAGTGGGATGAGCTAAAAGCTGACTTCGATAAGAAGTTCGAAGCGAAACGTCGCAAAATCACTCAAGGTGATGATCTAGCGCCTGGTGTTCTGAAGATTGTTAAAGTTTACCTAGCGGTGAAACGTCGTATCCAGCCTGGTGATAAGATGGCAGGTCGTCACGGTAACAAGGGTGTAATCTCTAAGATCAACCCTGTTGAAGACATGCCTTACGATGAAAACGGTCAGCCGGTTGATATCGTATTAAACCCACTAGGTGTACCGTCACGTATGAACATCGGTCAGATCCTTGAAGTTCACTTAGGTCTGGCTGCAAAAGGTATTGGTGACAAGATCAACCAAATGGTTAAAGAACAACAAGAGCTGTCTAAGCAGCGTGAGTTCTTACAGAAGGTTTATGATCTTGGCGATACGCGTCAGAAAGTAGATATTGCTGCTCTGTCTGATGGTGATGTTCGTACTCTTGTGAACAACCTTCGTGGTGGTTTACCGATTGCAACTCCAGTATTTGATGGTGCGTCAGAAGCATCAATCAAAGAACTATTAAGCCTAGCCGACCTACCAACTTCTGGTCAGCTAACACTGTTTGATGGTCGTACTGGTGATGCATTCGAGCGTCCTGTAACTGTCGGTTACATGTACATGCTCAAACTGAACCACCTTGTTGATGACAAGATGCACGCTCGTTCAACAGGTTCGTACAGCCTAGTAACTCAGCAACCACTTGGTGGTAAAGCTCAGTTCGGTGGTCAGCGTTTCGGTGAGATGGAAGTGTGGGCACTAGAAGCATACGGTGCTGCATATACACTACAAGAAATGCTTACTGTTAAGTCAGATGACGTTAACGGTCGTACGAAGATGTATAAGAACATCGTTGATGGTAACCATAGCATGGAACCTGGCATGCCAGAGTCTTTCAACGTATTGCTGAAAGAGATCCGCTCGCTAGGTATCAACATCGAGCTAGAAGACGAAGAGTAATCTTGGCGGTAAACCCTCTGGATTATCCTGGTAGAAAGGCGCTCGCCGAGCGCCTTTTAACTCCTTACAGGAGCTGATTGTGAAAGACTTATTAAACTTTCTAAAAGCACAGCATAAGACCGAAGAATTTGATGCAATCAAAATCGGTCTATCTTCACCTGACATGATTCGTTCATGGTCTTTTGGTGAAGTTAAAAAACCTGAAACGATCAACTATCGTACGTTCAAGCCTGAACGTGATGGTCTGTTCTGTGCGCGTATTTTTGGTCCAGTCAAAGACTACGAATGTCTTTGTGGTAAATATAAGCGTCTGAAACACCGTGGCGTGATCTGTGAAAAATGTGGCGTTGAAGTTACACAAACTAAAGTTCGTCGTGACCGTATGGGCCACATCGAGCTTGCATCACCGGTTGCTCACATCTGGTTCCTAAAATCGCTACCGTCTCGTATCGGTCTGCTAATGGATATCCCTCTACGTGATATCGAACGTGTTCTTTACTTCGAAATGTATGTAGTAACAGAGCCGGGTATGACGGATCTAGAAAAGAGTCAGATGCTTACTGAAGAAGAGTATCTTGACCGTCTAGAAGAGTGGGGCGATGAGTTCACGGCGAAGATGGGCGCAGAAGCGATCAAAGACCTATTGGGTTCAATGGATCTTGTCGCTGAAACAGAGATGATGCGTGAGGAGTTACAAACCACTAACTCTGAAACTAAACGCAAAAAACTGACTAAGCGTCTGAAGCTTGTTGAAGCGTTTATCAGCTCAGGTAATAACCCTGAGTGGATGATCCTGACTGTGCTTCCGGTACTTCCGCCAGATCTACGTCCTCTAGTACCACTAGATGGCGGTCGTTTTGCGACATCTGATCTGAACGATTTGTACCGCCGTGTGATCAACCGTAACAACCGTTTGAAGCGCCTTCTAGAGCTAGCAGCTCCGGACATCATCGTACGCAACGAAAAGCGTATGCTGCAAGAGTCTGTTGATGCGCTACTTGATAACGGTCGTCGCGGTCGTGCGATCACAGGTTCTAACAAGCGCCCTCTGAAATCTCTTGCTGATATGATCAAGGGTAAACAAGGTCGTTTCCGTCAGAACCTACTTGGTAAACGTGTAGACTACTCAGGCCGTTCTGTAATCACAGTAGGTCCATATTTACGTCTGCACCAGTGTGGTCTTCCTAAGAAGATGGCACTTGAGCTATTTAAACCATTTATCTACAGCAAGTTAGAAACTCGCGGCATGGCCACGACGATCAAGGCAGCTAAGAAAATGGTTGAGCGTGAAGAAGCGGTTGTTTGGGATATCCTAGACGAAGTGATTCGTGAACACCCAGTACTACTAAACCGTGCACCAACACTGCACCGTCTTGGTATTCAAGCGTTCGAACCTGTACTGATTGAAGGTAAAGCGATTCAACTGCACCCACTTGTGTGTGCGGCGTATAACGCGGACTTCGATGGTGACCAAATGGCGGTTCACGTGCCTCTAACTTTAGAAGCACAGCTTGAAGCTCGTACACTGATGATGTCGACGAACAACATTCTGTCGCCAGCATCGGGCGACCCTATCATCGTACCTTCACAGGACGTGGTTTTGGGTCTGTACTACATGACTCGCGAAAAAATCAACGCACAAGGTGAAGGTATGTACCTGGCTGGCCCTAAAGAGGCTGAGAAGGCATACCGTACTAAGACAGCGGCGCTACACGCACGCGTTAAAGTACGTATCACTGAAACCGTTGTTGATGAAGATGGTTACAGCACAACTGAGACTAAGATGGTCGATACGACTGTCGGGCGTGCCATGCTATGGCAAATCGTGCCTAAAGGCCTGCCATACAGCATCGTGAACCAGAAGCTTGGTAAGAAACAGATCTCAAATCTATTAAACGAAGCGTATCGTAAGCTTGGTTTGAAAGATACGGTCGTATTTGCTGACCAAATCATGTACACCGGTTTTGCTTATGCAGCACTGTCAGGCGTGTCAGTTGGTATCGACGACATGGTTGTACCAGCAGCAAAATACACTGAAATTGCTGAAGCTGAAGAAGAAGTACGCGAAATCCAAGAACAGTTCCAATCAGGTCTTGTTACGGCGGGTGAGCGTTACAACAAAGTTATCGATATTTGGGCGTCTACCAACGACCGTGTTGCGAAAGCGATGATGGATAACCTATCTTCTGAAACCGTGATCAACCGTGATGGCGTAGAAGAACAACAAGAATCGTTTAACAGCATCTATATGATGGCTGACTCGGGTGCTCGTGGTTCTGCTGCTCAGATTCGTCAGCTTGCAGGTATGCGTGGTTTGATGGCGCGTCCAGATGGTTCAATCATCGAAACGCCTATCACAGCAAACTTTAAAGAAGGCCTGAACGTACTACAGTACTTTATCTCTACCCACGGTGCACGTAAGGGTCTAGCCGATACTGCACTTAAAACAGCGAACTCAGGTTACCTGACTCGTCGTTTAGTAGACGTTGCACAAGACGTTGTGGTGACAGAGCATGACTGTGGCACTCAAGAAGGTGTCGACATGATGCCTCATATCGAGGGTGGTGACGTTAAAGTTTCTTTAACTGAACTGGCTCTTGGTCGTGTTGTGGCTGAGGATGTGATGAAGCCAGGCACTGAAGAAGTACTTATTCCACGTAATACTCTGATTGATGAGAAGTGGTGTCAGATTATCGATGAGAACTCTGTCGATAATATGAAGGTACGCTCAGTGGTAACCTGTGATGCGGACTTCGGCTGTTGTGCGCTATGTTACGGTCGTGACCTTGCTCGTGGTCACCTAGTAAACCAAGGTGAGGCAGTTGGTGTTATTGCTGCTCAATCTATCGGTGAGCCGGGTACACAGTTAACGATGCGTACGTTCCACATCGGTGGTGCGGCTTCTACTGCTGCGGCAGAGAACAGTATCCAAGCGAAGAACAAAGGTTCTGTGAAACTTCACAACGCTAAGTTCGTTATCAACAAAGATAAGAAGCTGGTTATCACATCTCGTGCATCAGAGCTGACTATCATTGACGAATTTGGTCGCACTAAAGAAAAACACAAACTGCCTTACGGCTCTGTGTTGAGTAAAGGTGATAACGACGCGGTTGAAGCTGGTCAAACAGTGGCTAACTGGGAAGCGCACACCATGCCAATCATCACTGAAGTGGCTGGTCGCATCCAATTCGTTGATATGATTGATGGTGTAACGGTTTCTCGCCAAACAGATGACCTAACGGGTCTATCTTCAAGCGAAGTAACCGAAGCCGCCGCTCGTCCAGCAGCAGGTAAAGATATGCGTCCAGCTATCAAACTTGTTGATGCGAAAGGTAAAGATGTCATGATCCCTGGTACTGATATGCCAGCTCAATACTTCTTACCGGGTAAAGCGATCGTTAACATTGAAGATGGTGCTGAAGTTGGTATTGGTGACACATTAGCGCGTATTCCACAAAAATCTGGCGGTAACCGAGATATCACGGGTGGTCTACCTCGCGTAGCTGACTTGTTTGAAGCTCGTCGACCAAAAGAGCCTGCGATTCTTGCTGAGCACACAGGTACTGTGAGCTTTGGTAAAGAAACCAAAGGTAAACGTCGTCTAATCATCACTCGTGAGGGTAACGAAACTTATGAAGAAATGATTCCTAAGCATCGTCAACTTAACGTGTTTGAAGGTGAGAAGATCGAACGTGGTGACGTTATTGCTGATGGTCCTGAGACTCCGCACGATATCCTACGTTTACGTGGTATCCATGCTGTAACGTCTTACATCGCTAACGAAGTTCAAGAAGTTTACCGTCTGCAAGGCGTTAAGATTAACGATAAGCACATTGAAACTATCGTTCGTCAAATGCTACGTAAGTGTACGATTACTCATGCTGGCGACTCTGAGTTCCTAGCGGGTGAGCAAGTTGAATACTCACAAGTGAAAGTTGCAAACCGTAACCTAGAAGCCGAAGGCAAACAGCCTGCTCGTTTCGAGCGTGAGCTACTAGGTATTACTAAAGCATCTCTAGCGACTGAATCGTTCATCTCTGCGGCATCGTTCCAAGAGACAACTCGCGTACTAACAGAAGCGGCTGTTTCTGGTAAACGTGATGATCTTCGCGGTCTGAAAGAAAACGTAATCGTTGGTCGTCTGATCCCAGCGGGTACAGGTTTCGCTTACCACCAAGAACGTCAAGCTAAACGTGCGGCACAGCTAAAAGGCCCGTCTGCTGAACAAGCGACAGATAACCTAGCGGCACTGCTAAACGCAGGTTTCTCTTCTGAAGAGTAATCTCAGCGCTGATTAAAAAAGGCACCTTCGGGTGCCTTTTTTGTTGCGCTTAATCAATCTACGCGAATGATTACAGAAAAATATTCAATATTAAGCACCAGGAGGGATAGCCAAGCTGTCCGCGATAAGTTGAATCAAACTATCTTCCACTCCAAAACGCACCTCAATAATTTCACCAATTAGCGAAAGGTCGTTGTCAAAGTTTTCGAGATCATCCTCATCACTCACTGCCGCGTATTTATCTGTAAAATTGAGTAACGGCTCCGTAGTAACAATAATTTTTCCATAAGTCTGATTAATTTCATCGGTGGCTTCAAAGCCGGTTGCACGCCACCTATCCATCACCATATCGTAGATTTTGAAGTGACCTTCGGAAATATAATCGACCAGTTGCTGGCAAAAACGTTGCAGCTCTTCTGGCGAGGGAAGCCCGTTAACATTCGTTTTGGCGGTGCAAGGTTGCAGCGCGGCTAATTTGCAATACTCTACAATTAAGGTTTGTCGCGTGTTTAACCAGTGATCAATAACGTCACTGTAACCGCCCCATTGCTCTTGTGTGCGTTTTAGTTTTTTTAGCATGACCATGCCCTCATGATCGGGTCACAAAGCTGGTGACCGTTTCCTTTGCGTAGGGTTGCACTTCGTAGATACAACTCATTGTCCTTACTAGAATTTATAGAACTAAATTTGGAACGTTACAAATTCTGGTATGAATTTAGATTGCCAGTAAAATGGGGTAACTGCAAGAAGAGAGGTCGCAACATGTTGAAAAATAGTGATACAAAAATCGCTTATTGGTGTGTAGTTTCCGGAAGTGAGATCTGGACCATAAATGGTGAGTTACCGCTAGGATCTGCGGGCGAATATTCCCTGCCTTTAGAAAAAGCGGTGGTGGTAGATAGTTGTGATGGTTACCCAGTGATGTGGGTTAATGATGCCGATCTTGATGGCGAGCGAGAAATGACTTCATTACGCGAATTGTTGCATCTCAAACCAGAACTGTTTTTGGCGATCAGCAAAGCGCTTCAATATGGTCACATGAGCCAAACGTTACGTTTTTGTCCACAATGTGGTGGGCGAAATTACCTAAACCATAACCAATTGGCGATGCAATGTTCTGAGTGTCGAACGTTACATTATCCGCGTATCTTTCCTTGCATTATTGTCGCGGTACGAAATCAGGATAAAATTTTATTGGCCCAGCACCCAAGGCATCGTAACGGCATGTATACCGTTATTGCTGGTTTTTTAGAGGTCGGGGAGACGTTAGAGCAGTGCGTGGCACGTGAAGTGCTTGAAGAAACGGGGATTCATGTGAAAAATATTCACTATTTTGGTAGCCAGCCTTGGGCATTTCCATCGAGTATGATGATGGGCTTTGTGGCGGAATATGACTCTGGCACGATAAAACCCGACTATAGTGAATTGAGTGATGCGCAATGGTTTTTAGCAAGTGCTTTGCCTCCTGTTGCGCCCGAAGGGACGATAGCCAGAGCATTAATAGAGCACACGTTAAGCGAAATCGAGAAAGATTCACTGCCGCATTGCTAAAAAAAACCCTCCGGTGAAGGAGGGGGTAAGTAAGATGTCGTTATGAGATGCCGAGTACAGAGTACTCAGTTTATAATTATAGTTTTCGCTAGCGAACAAATTTTTAACACCGTTAAAGGTTGCTTGCAAATTAACCATTGATTTAAAAGTTAATAACATGATCTCGCTTGCAAAGCACACCGTTTTTGGCGCTTATTCAGTGCTAGAATAACGCCACAAAAAATAACAAGCTTTAAATTGGAAGACGGAATGACTGAATTAAAAAATGATCGCTACTTGCGTGCACTGTTAAAACAACCTGTCGATTGCACCCCTGTATGGATGATGCGCCAAGCAGGACGTTACCTGCCAGAGTATCGCGCAACGCGTGCCGAAGCCGGCGATTTTATGGCGCTGTGTAAAAATGCTGAGCTAGCTTCTGAAGTGACATTACAGCCATTACGTCGCTTTCCATTAGATGCCGCTATTTTATTTTCTGATATTTTAACCATTCCTGACGCCATGGGATTGGGTTTGTATTTTGAAGCGGGAGAAGGGCCAAAGTTTGAACGCCCGATCACTTGTAAAGCCGATGTCGATAAAATTGGCTTACCGGATCCGGAAGGCGAACTGCAATATGTGATGAATGCCGTACGCCAGATCCGCAAAGATCTACAAGGTGAAGTTCCATTGATCGGTTTTTCAGGCAGCCCATGGACACTCGCGACTTATATGGTGGAAGGTGGCAGCTCAAAAGCCTTCACTAAGATCAAAAAAATGATGTACGCCGATCCTAGCGTGCTGCACGCCTTGCTCGATAAACTGGCAGACAGTGTTATTGAATACCTCAACGCACAAATCAAAGCGGGTGCTCAGTCTGTTATGATTTTTGATACTTGGGGCGGAGTACTGACGCCGCGCGACTACAACCTCTTTTCACTACAGTATATGCACAAAATTGTGGATGGTTTAATTCGTGAAAATGAAGGTCGCCGCGTACCCGTCACTCTGTTTACCAAAAACGGTGGCATGTGGCTGGAGCAGATTGCAGCAACGGGTTGTGATGCTGTAGGGCTTGATTGGACCATCAATATTGCCGACGCCAAAGCGCGTATCGGTGACAAGGTGGCGCTTCAAGGTAATATGGACCCATCTATGCTTTATGCTCCGCATGATCGTATTCGCCAAGAAGTGGCGACCATTCTTGAAGGGTTCGGTCATGGTGGAACGGGCCATGTCTTTAACCTCGGACACGGTATCCATTTAGATGTGCCACCGGAAAATGCGGGCATATTTGTTGATGCGGTGCACGCCTTGTCTAAACCGTACCATCAATAATAGGTTTGCGGTGCCTTATCGCCGATAATGCACCGTTTCTCACTCTCATCCTGTTATTTGATAGGAGCAGGTTCACAGAGGTAAAGAGGTAATAAGACAAGATGAAGACCAAAGATAAGATCGTTTATGCTGCATTAGCGCTGTTTAATGAACATGGTGAAAGAACGGTGACCACTAACCATATCGCAGCACATATCGAAATCAGCCCAGGTAATTTGTATTATCACTTTCGTAATAAACAAGAAATTGTTCGTGATATTTTTGCTCTCTATTCAGCAGAGTTACTCGAACGTTTTCAGCCGATTGCGGCACAGCGCGAAAGCTTAACTCTGTTAAAGCATTATCTTGATTCGATCTTCACTTTGATGTGGAAATACCGTTTTTTCTATGCCAATTTACCGGAAATTCTGCAGCGTGATGAAGTACTACATGGTGAGTACATTCAAGTACAAGAAAAGCTGCAAACTAATCTCATTAATATTATGCACGCTTTTGTTGAGCTGAAATTGCTGTCTGTCGGAAAAGAAGATATGCAATCTTTAGTGACCACTCTCCATATGACGGCCTCGTGTTGGTTGAGTTATCAGTCAGCGATGTTTTCCAAAACGCAGATCACCGAGCAAGTGATTCATCAAGGCATGCTACAGATGATCGCAGTCGTTAAGCCCAAAGCAACGGAACAAGGTCTTGAACAGCTTCTATTATTAGAGGAAGGTGTGCGGGCGATGCACGCATCATAATGTGTGCTTAGTTATAACCTTTGAGTATTGTTCTTAATCCTTTGAAGCTGTTAGCTTCTTAGCTATACATCTCTAAGGGTGGTGTTGATATGCACTATGACGTTTTTAACGGTGATGCTGATGGCATCATCTCTCTTCTTCAGCTGCGGCTTGCTTACCCTCGCACGACGACCCTAGTTACTGGGGTTAAGCGTGATATCAAATTGCTCCAGCGTCTTAATCTTCAATCCCGAGATAGTCTGACCGTGTTAGATATTTCGATGGAGAAGAATCAGCAACCTTTACAGCAGGCCCTTGCGGCGGGGGTGACGGTGTTTTATGCCGATCATCACTATGCAGGCTCAGTTCCCGAGACTCCGCTGCTTGACGCCCATATTGATTTGGACCCTAATACTTGTACGGCATTAATTATTGATCAGTGGTTAGGTGGTCCGTTCCATGAGTGGGCGATTGTGGCAGCTTATGGCGATAATTTGATTGCTAAAGCGGATACTTTAGCGCGCAACGCGGGGCTAACTACCACTCAAGCTGAACAACTAAAAAACTTAGGCACCTTGATTAACTATAACGGTTATGGAGAGACGATAGAGCAGCTTCATTATCACCCCGCTGATTTGTACCAAGCCTTGCTAGTTTATCCTTCACCGTTTGATTTAATGAAGGATGACAACTCCCCTTTTTATCATTTGCAGCACGCTTATGAGCAAGATATGCAGCTCGCTCAGTCGTTAGAGCCTATCTATAAAAGTGCCTGTTTGAGCGTATACGAGATGCCAGACTGTGCATCATCACAGCGAGTGAGTGGTGTGTTTAGTAATTGGCTAGCCAATCAAGCACCTGCCGCAGCACATATGGTTTTAACGGTAAATTCATCGGGTGGTTATACCGTTTCGCTACGTGCTCCATTAGCCAATAAACAGGGAGCGGATAGGTTATGCAGCGCCTTTACAACCGGAGGCGGGCGAGAAGCGGCGGCGGGTATTAATTCGTTGGATAAAAGACAATTGACCCAATTCATTACTCAAGTAGAAGCGTACTATTCATCACACTAACGCTCGCCCGGATTAACAGGGTGATGGATGTGTTTTGCTAGCGACTGAGCCAGCGTGTTGGGTCTTCGGCTTTACTGTTGCGACGAATTTCGAAATAGAGCGCTGGCTGAGATTGACCGCCAGTGTCTCCCGCTAAAGCAATGGTTTCACCGGCGGTGACTTTATCGCCCTCTTTTTTGAGCAAACTTTGGTTAAAGCCGTATAAGGTCATATCGCCTTTGCCATGATCGAGCAAAACCACCAGCCCATAACCACGTAGATATTCAGCAAACACGACCGTGCCAGAATAAACCGCTTTGACGTTTTGACCATAATTGGCGTCAATGACTAGGCCTTTCCAGTCAATTTGTCCACTTTGACGTGTACCAAAAGCATGCAGGATTTTGCCTTTGACTGGCCAAGGTAGCTTGCCTTTTTGCGGCGCTAACCCATCCATTAGTACAGCGTTACGTTTTGCTGCTTTGGCAATTTCCGCTTGTAATCGCGTTTCATTGCGTTGCAATTCCGCTAAGTAGACTTTATCACCGGAAATACTTTTTTGAATTTTACCCACTGTACTGCGTCGTTCTGACTGCGTTTTTGCCAATGTAGCGCGCTTTTGGGTCTGCTGTTCTAATAGAGAGGCGATTTGGTCTCGTTCAAGTCGCAGCTGTTTTTCACTTTCATTGAGTTCTTTTTGCGTAAGTTCAAGCTGTTGGATGGTTTGGCTGCGTGCCTTCGCCAAGTGTTGGTAATACTGGCTGATGCGATCTTCTTCCACGCCATTATTGAGTATGTTGGATGAGGCTGTCGCTCGCTGAGTGGCGTAATAGGTTTTGATCAGTTGAGCTAATTTGGCGGTTTGCTGTGTTTGTTGTGTTTCTAAGGCCGTGATCTTTTGCTTGAGTTTAGCGATATTAGCGTTGGCCACTACCAATTCTGATTTGGTGTTTTTGATCTGATTTTCTAGACTTGAAATGCCTACTTCTTGCTTTTTAAGCGCATTTTGCAACGAATCGAGCTCTTTTTGTCGATTATTTAACGCTTGCTGCTGACGAGAAATTTCGCCTTTCACCCCTTTTAGCTCTTGTTGTGTGGCAGCCATTAACGGTGAGCTGGAGAGGCAAGCTAGCCCTAACACCATCACTAGGCTAAGTGCATGCCACCAAGTCGTTATAGTAAGTGGGTGTGGTGAAGGCTTGTTTCTCATCCGTTTTCAAGTCTCTATCGACAAATTAGTGAGTCAGTATACTCAAAGCCATCCGCGAGGCGAAAGCCCTATGTCAAAACTTGCAATCAAATCGAGTTCTTGGACGAAAAAAAGCCTCGATATTTATCGAGGCTCAACATCACGTGGTTGGTGAGTTATTTAAACAACACTTGACCAGACATTTCTGCCGGGATGTCCATGTTCGATAGAGCAAGCATCGTTGGTGCTAGGTCAGAAAGCTTACCACCATCTTTTAGCTTAAGATCTTTGCTACCGACGTAGATAAGCGGCACTGGCAGATTGGTATGAGCAGTATGAATGCCCCCTGTTTCTGGGTTCACCATCATTTCTGCATTGCCGTGGTCTGCTGTGATCAGTAACTGGCCATCGACTTCTTTAATCGCTTCAACCACTTTTCCGATACACTCATCAAGCGCTTCGCATGCTTTCACGGCCGCTTCGTAAATACCAGTATGACCAACCATATCGCCGTTCGGGTAGTTACAGATAATCGCATCGTATTTACCCGATTTGATTGCCGCAACGAGTTTTTCAGTCAGTTCAGGCGCGCTCATTTCCGGTTGCAGATCGTAAGTTGCCACTTTAGGTGAAGCAACCAATTGGCGCTCTTCGCCTGGGAATTCGTTCTCAACACCACCGTTAAAGAAGAAGGTGACGTGCGCGTATTTTTCTGTTTCAGAGATGCGCAACTGAGTTTTACCCGCCTTTGATAGCCACTCACCGTAGGTGTTTTCTAGTGATGCTGGTGGAAATGCGCACAGCAGAGGAATGTCGGCGGCGTATTGGGTTAGCATCACAAAATCAATTGCTGGGAACTTTGCACGTTCAAACCCGTTGAAATCTGGTATGAAGGCACGAGTAATTTCACGTGCACGGTCGGCGCGGTAGTTCATGAAAATCACGGCGTCGCCATCTTCAATCGCAGCAGAGTCTTGGCCTTCAGCTTTGATTTCTGTCGCTTTAACAAATTCATCATTTTCTTCACGTGCGTAAGCGGCTTCAAGGCCTGCCACGGCGGAATCAAAAGTAAATTCTGCTTTGGCTTCAACCAATAGGTCGTAAGCTTTTTGTACGCGTTCCCAGTTGTTATCGCGATCCATGGCGTAGTAACGACCAATCAGTGAGGCGATACGACCTTTACCTAATTTAGAAAATAGGTCTTGGAAGCGTTGCAATGAGGCTTCGGCACTGCGTGGTGGCGTATCACGGCCATCAAGGAAGCAGTGGAGGTAGATTTTCTCAGCGCCACGGGCAGCAGCCATTTCAACGGCAGCGTAGATATGATCTTCATGCGAGTGAACACCACCTGGCGACATTAGCCCCAATAGGTGAACCGCTTTGCCCGCTTTGATGGCTTTATCCATCGCGTTGACTAACACTTCGTTTTGTTGGAATTCACCATCAAGAATTGATTTAGTAATGCGTGTCAGGTCTTGGTAAACAATACGACCAGCACCGATATTGGTGTGACCGACTTCTGAGTTACCCATTTGACCATCCGGTAAACCTACATCCATACCAGAAGCAGAAATCAGAGTGTTTGGGTTGTTTGCAATTAAGCTATCCATGACTGGAGTATGTGCATTGCTGATTGCGTTGTGTGCGTTATCTTCACGGTAACCCCAACCGTCAAGAATTACTAAAGCCATTGGCTTCTTAGCTGACATAGTTATGACCTCGTCAAATTCAAAGTAACTTAAACAGAAATTAGCGTAATTTTACTACACTTTGAAGCGATTGCAGTAGGTTAAGATCAATGATTCTCCCTATCAATGCCTATAAAGGTAGCCTATTGATCAACATCGGTGCCTTTTTAGCGCCATTTAATAAACTAAAATTCCCGTCCCAAGCACGGCAAACAGTGCGCCGCACCAAGCGAAGCGGTTGGGCCGCTGTTTGGTATACATCCATAAAATAGGCAACAACATGATGGGCGTGGTTGAGGAGAGCAGGGCCACCATACCCACGTTGCCTTCACGCAGTGCGTAGAGAATTAATGTCATTCCGACCGCCATCGCAAGAAAACCGTTGATGGCAGTAATGGTAAAAATGGGCAGCGTAATGGCTTGAGTGGCGCGTGCTAATTTTGCACCAGTAGCCAACAGTAAGCAGTGTGCGGTGAAGGCGGTGAGCATTCGAATCGCGGAAGCGGCGATGGGGTCGATCCCCGTTTGCATTACAGGTTTGGCGATGATCCCACCCAATGCTTGGCATAGAGCCGCGATAAGGCCAAGTGCAATGCCAACCCATACTCGACCTTTAATTGCTTCCAATGCATTATGATTTTGCCCTCGGCGGCCAAAAAATATGGCCGTTAGAACACCTGAAAAGACAAAAGTCGCGCCCACTAGCTCTGCATGGCTCATGCTTTCGCTGAATAAAAAATAGCCGAGAATGGCCGAAAAAACGGCATGGCAGGAAAAGAGCAAACCCGCTTGTCTTGGCCCCATGCGATTTAAACACGCAAACAGCGCCGTATCGCCAATGAATATGCCAATCAACCCCGAATACATCATGGGTGTTACCATCTCGCTGTTTACCGTTGCCCAGCCGCCAGTTGCCAGCGCCATGCTCACTAAAATGAGAGAAGTACAGCCCATGCGCCAACGGCTATAAGCAAAGGTTCCTAAATGGCGAGCGGGAGTAACAGACAGTAAACTGGCTACTGCCCAAAGAAACGCGGCAGCAAGCGCGAGCCATTCGTAGCCCATGTAGACATCCTTGAACGAGGGAAGGATCTCAATATGCCTTAAGCGCTAGGGGAAAACAAAGGGAATTTATGGGCTTGCCTCAATGTGATTAAAAGAGGCAAGCCAAGAGGATTTACACTTTGAAGCGGCGAATATCGTTACGCATGGCTTCTGCCGATAAATGCATTTCATGAGCGCTGTGGCTGCTCTGCTGAGTTTGACTAGCAAGGTCATCAGAAGCGTCTTTGATACCTTGTGTATTGCGGCTAATGTCTTCGCTGACGGCTCGCTGCTCTTCAGCGGCACTGGCAATTTGCAAGGCCATATCATTGATCTCGATAATGGCTTGCGTGATCCGCACTAAACTGTCGTGAGCTTGTTCGGCATAGTCAACACTGTGGTCGGCCAGTTTGGTGCTGGCTTCCATATTCTCGACCGCATGTTGAGTATTGCGCTGCAAGGTTTCAATCATGGTGCGGATCTCTTCCGTTGAGCCATGTGTACGTTGGCTTAGCACGCGAACTTCGTCGGCAACCACAGCAAAACCACGGCCTTGGTCACCTGCGCGGGCCGCTTCAATCGCTGCATTGAGTGCTAACAGATTGGTTTGTTCGGCAATACTTTGAATGGTGGATAGGATCTGGTTGATACTTTGAGCATTGCTCTCCAACTCTCGGATCACTTTGGCTGCACTATCGACCTGATTGGCTAAGTGAGTAATGGAATCTCGATTCTTTTTGATAACCGCCTGCCCGTCATCACAAGCTGAGGCCGATGCTTGTGACGCGCTAGCGGTCAGTTCGGCATGGCTAGCCACCTCAGCGGCGGTAGCCGACATCTCGTGAATCGCGGTGGCTATTTGGTTGACATCATTTTGTTGGTGCTCAACTCGCATGGAAGCTTGAGCAGAAAGGTCATTGGCGTCTTGTGCTTGCTGGGAAAGTTGTTGGCTACGGCTGACGATCCCTTTCAGCATCTCCTGCATTTGACTTAAAAAGAGATTCACTTTCTCGGCCAATTCACCGATTTCATCCATGCGTCGAATGTCGATGCGTTGGGTGAGGTCGCCTTCTCCTTGCGCTAATTGCGCTAAAGCGTTCGACAATACCTGCAGTGGTTGCAGTAAGCGGGTTACAACCCAAGTGCTGATGCTGGCGATAATAATGTAGAGCACTAAAGAGGCAATGGCGGTAAAGGTTATTTGCTCAGAAACCGAGGCGTAGGCCATCTCTTTATCCACCACAATGCCCAGTAACCAATCGGTATTTGGTATTTGTGAGACGTAAATTAATTTGTTGCCTTGCTTTGGCCAAGCGATGGTATCCACGCGATTTTCTCGAGCTAAGCTGGCCATGTGCTGAGAATCCAATTCACTGTTTAAATTGGTTAAAGGTTTTTGGCTTAAAGCTTCATCTTGGTAGGCAACAATGTTGTTATTACCATCAACTAGAAACGCAAAACCTTGATTGTTCAATTTAACATTCAGCACTTCTTTAATGAGATTGGTTACCGTTAAATCGGCGGCGAGTACGCCTTGTTTTTGACCTTTAAAAGCTTTGGCGAAGCTGACCACGATGCTGCCATCAAAATCTTGGTAGGGTTCGGTAATTATAAGCCCTGATTGTTCCATTGCATCTTTATACCAAGGGCGCGTTCTTGGATCATAATCACTTGGCCAATCTTCGGTTTTATCACCATAAGCAATGCTGCCATCACTAAAACCAGCATAAACAGAAAGAAAATCACCGCTCTTTTTAGTCACCAGTAACGCTTGGTCAGCATTGTTATTATTGGCAATAAAAGGTTCATTGGCCAACATCATATTGCTGCGGATCCCAAGCCAATCACTGATGTAATGGCGAGTAGCAAGACTGGTGTTTTCCATTTCACTATTAATGGCATAGGTCGTTTCTTGCTGTAATTGACTGACGGAGATCCAAGCTTGGACGCCACTGACGATTGCGATGATGATGGCGATAGCGACTTGAATTTTAAATTTGATGGTATGTCTCATGGGTTATGTCCCTAGAACGGTTTGACAACCGCGTGTCGATAGCTCAGATCAGGAAAAGATGAATTAACGGCTCCTACGCTTAGTTGCAGCGAAATGATGAAGCCGTTTCATGTTTCTTCAGATTAATGAATAAGTAAATCAGAGTAATCCTACGAGAATGTAGCTTTGATTAATATGATCGTGCTCGATTATTGTTCATCTCGTTGATTCGCTTTTACTTAGTTTTAGGCTGGAATGATTCATCTTTGCGACCTGCATTCAGTCTTGACGCTCAACGCAAGTCGCAGTCACCAAAGGTTAGGTCAGTAATAGCGCGGCAGTATAGACAATGCACAAGCCAACAACGCCAATAATCAGACCTGTTTTGGCCATGTCTTTACTCTCAATAAGCCCCGTAGAATAGGCCAGTGAGTTCGGCGGTGTTGAGACAGGTAAAATCATACCCAGTGAGGCAGAAAAGGCGACAACCACTAACAAACTTTGTATACCACCAATACTGGCCAAGCTTTCCATGGATGTGCCAATCGCGGCGGCGATCGGCATGAGTAAGTTAGCGGTCGCGGTATTGGACATGAAGTTTGCCATGAGCCAACAAACGAGCGACAGGGTGATGACGACCGAGATAGGCGATAGAGAACTGTAATCAATCGCGTGAGCTAATGCTGAAGCGAGCCCTGTTTTATCTAGCCCAATTCCAATCGCTATCCCGCCAGCCACTAGCCACAAGACGTCCCAGTTGATCTGTTTCAGTTCCTCTTTGCCCATAATGCCGGTGAGTGTAAAAACCGCCAAAGGAATAATAGAAACCACATAGGTGTTCATGCCGTGTAGAGAGGTGGTCATCCACAGCACTATGGTGGCGGCAAAAGTAATGTAGACCACGATTGCACGCCAATTTTTTTGGAATGTTCCGTTTAGTTTCAGCACCATCTGTTTTTCTGAAGAGGGAAACAGTTTTTGTAGCAAAAACCAAGCTAGCGTGAGCTGAATAATCACAAACGGCAAGCCCATCATCATCCAAGAAAAGAAATCAATGCTATTGCTTCCGGTGAGATATTGCAGCGCGATCGCATTGGGCGGCGTACCGATAGGCGTGGCAATACCACCGGTGTTCGCTGCAATCGGAATGCAGAGCACTAAGGCTTTGATGCCTAAATCCCCTTTTGGAGCTGAAGCGACGATCGGCCCGAGCAGCGCCAGCATCATCACAGTAGTCGCGGTATTGGACATAAACATAGAAAATACCGCAGTGATCAACATTAGCCCCAGCATAATAAAGCGGGGTTGAGTACCAAAAGGTTTGAGTAAAACTCGGGCTAAGTTGTTGTCCAATTCATATTTAGAAGCAGCAATCGCCAGTGCAAAGCCGCCCATGAACAAGATAACAATCGGTGAAGAGAAAGCGCTGAAAATATCGGTGTACTTCATTAACTCGCCGATATCATGCCCAGCGGGGGGCGAACGAAAGAGATGCAAGCCTTTATCTGAAATCATCACCAATTCGAGCGCAATGATCAAAATGGAGGTGGCAAATACAGGAACTGGCTCCAATACCCAAAGCAGAGCAGCCAATAAAAAAATAGCCAGTAATCGATGTTGAATTAAGGTTAAGTCATCAATCGGTATTGCATCAATGGGCATCAGTAAAACACCGATGGGCAGCAAAAAGCAGATCGCAAGCTTTATCAGCATTCCCGTATTCATGGTAGGCATATCACATGACCTTCATTAGGTTAACTTGAAGTAACTAGCGTAAATGATATGTGAATGAAGGTCTTAGACGCGGCTTGAAATTTTGAGTTTTAGCGAAGGAATATGCAGCAGTTTTGTTTTTTATCAATAAAGAAAAAAAGCGAAATATCTAGAGGCGTTAGCTCTGAACATGCAGAGCTAACGCATTCGGCAGGGAACATTAAGAGATGGCGATTAACGTTGCTGTGCGTATGGAGTACCCATAACCGTTGTAGCATTGTGTTGCATAGACTCATCAAAGCGAATTTTATCTTTTGCAAACAGGTTAATCACCGTTGAGCCTAGCTTAAAGCGACCCATCTCTTGTCCTTTTTTCAGTACAACAGAGGTATTGCCTTGGGCTGGATAATCCCAGCGATAAACGGTATTGCCGCGCGGAGGCGTGACAGTCCCTGACCAAACTAGCTCAATACTGCCAACAATGGTCGCTCCGACAAGCACTTGTGCCATTGGGCCAAACTCAGTATCAAAAATACACACCACGCGCTCATTGCGAGCAAACAGGTTCGGTACATTTTCGGCGGTTAGTGGGTTAACCGAGAAAAGATCGCCCGGAACATAAATCATTTGACGTAACACGCCATCGCAAGGCATGTGTACGCGGTGGTAGTCGCGAGGTGATAAATAAAGCGTGGCAAATTCGCCATCTTCAAACTCTTGCGCCAGTTTGGCATCACCACCGAGCAATTCTACCGCTGTAAAATGGTGGCCTTTCGCTTGAATAAGCTTGCCATCTTGAATCGGCCCGAATTGACTAACGCAAGCATCGGCCGGATGGGTGATTAAGCTATCACCGTCACTGATTGGCCGAGCATCGGCTTTCAATTCACGAACAAAGAATTCATTGAATGTTTTGAAATGGCTAGGATCTGAATGCAGAGCTTCATCCATGTTGACATTATATTGTTTAATAAACCAACGAATGACTGCAGTGGTTAGACCGCCAGCTTTCGCTGATGCGAGTTTACCCATCAGGCGTGTTAAGCCATGTTGTGGGATCCAGTATTGCAGTCCAACTTTAATTTTATCCATTGTCTCTGATTCCAATGTTAACTGTATGTTCTTCACTTTGGGCGCGAGATGTTACTGAAAAACTCTCACCATGTCAGCAGTTAGTCACCATTGCTTACGGATTATTCGATGGCGACAGATAAAAAATTTATCGATCAAGTCTGCGGACATTTGCCGGGGTAAAACTCGATGCTATTTATAAATCCGCTTTTTTGTTACGCGAATATTGGCGGTTAGCTTTGTTTTCCGACATGCTTTCTAAAATTCGGTGGTAGTTCTCAAAGCGCGTGTTACTAATATCACCTTTTTCCACGGCTTCACGTAGTAAGCAACCCGGATCGTCAGCGTGTTTACAGTCTCTAAACTTACAGCCGCCTAAGAAGGGACGAAATTCGACAAAGGCTTCAGTGATCGCTTCAGCTTCCAAGTGCCATAAACCAAATTCACGCACTCCCGGCGAGTCGATCAAATCACCGCCTGTAGGGATATGATACAAGCGAGCCGCAGTGGTGGTATGTTGACCAAGTCCAGATGCTTGAGAAACTTCACCTTCTTCAATTTCATCTTCCAAATTTGGCATTAATGCGTTCACTAGGCTGGATTTACCAACGCCAGATTGACCAACAAATATGTTGATCCGTCCGCCAAGTTCCGCTTCTAACTCAGCAATCCCTTCACCGCTTTTTTTGCTGACAAAAAGCACTTTGTAGCCAATGCGTTCGTACACACGTAACGACTCTTGATATTGGTTACGCAATTCATCGCTGAGTAAATCAATCTTATTCAGTACCACTAGTGGCGCAATATTCACGGTTTCTGAAGCGATCAAATAACGGTCGATGATATTAAGTGACAGTTCCGGCAGTACGGATGACACAATGACCATCTGATCAATGTTTGCCGCTACTGGTTTCAAACCGTCGTAATAATCTGGACGAGTCAGAACCGATTTGCGCGGTTCAACCGCTTCGACAACGCCAGAGATACCCGCCATCGATTCGAGTCCAGGTCGCCAAATAACACGATCTCCTGAGACCAGCGTTTCAATGCCTCGGCGTAAATTACAGCGGTGGATGGTGTGAGTCTCTAAATCTTCAACATCGGCATGTTGGCCAAAACGAGTAATCACTAACCCAGTTTTTGCGGTGCCGAGCATGGCTTCATCCCACGAAACTGTGTCCTCTTTTTTGAGTCGTTTACTCTGATTATTACGAACGCGTCGTACTTGACCTTTCGTCAGCTTCTTTTTCTTTGCCACGATTATCTACTTCATGATTATGATACGTTTTGATCCAACGTTGAGATTTTACTCAAAATCATACCGTTTGGATCCAATGTCCAAAGGTATCTTGGGGATCTGAATTTGGGTATAGTACCTTTTTTATCTGCAAACCAATATAGGCAACGTATTTATGTCTTTTAGCGATCAAAACTTGATTTGGGTTGATCTTGAGATGACAGGCTTAGACCCTGAAACTCACAAAATTATCGAGATTGCCACCATTGTAACTGATAGTGAGTTGAACATTTTGGCTGAAGGCCCAGTGTTGGCTGTTCATCAATCAGAAGCTGAATTGGCTAAAATGGATGAATGGTGCACCACCACACATACCAAAAGCGGTTTGGTCGAGCGAGTACGTCATGACTCAGTGACACAACAAGAAGCGGTTGAACAGACCATTACGTTTTTGGAAAAGTGGGTGCCTAAAGGTAAATCTCCGATTTGTGGCAACAGTATTGGGCAAGATCGCCGCTTCCTTTATAAACATATGCCTGAGCTGGAAGCCTACTTCCATTACCGTTATGTGGATGTCAGTACGCTAAAAGAGCTGACTCGCCGTTGGAAGCCAGAAGTATTGGATGGCTTTTCTAAGCAAGGTAGCCACCTGGCTTTAGATGATATTCGTGAGTCTATTGCTGAGCTTCAGTACTACCGTAAGACCATATTCAGTATTTAATTTTCAGAACGGCATTTTTTGCTGATGGCGTGTTAACCAGTTTTTGTGATTAATACGCCATATTTGCGTTCTTTTTCGTCAAAAAAAAAAAAAAAAGATTTTTTGCCAGTAAGGGCTTGCATCATAAGAAAATGCTCTTATAATTCGCAGCCCTGAACAACGGAAACGTTGTGAATGCGACACTAGCTCAGTTGGTAGAGCGCAACCTTGCCAAGGTTGAGGTCACGAGTTCGAACCTCGTGTGTCGCTCCAAATTCTTTTCGAAGAAAAGAATAGCGCCGCACAACCTAGTTAAGGTTGAG
>NZ_CAWPJH010000015.1:0-36279 GCF_963888445.1 Vibrio sp. B1-2 | reverse complement strand
CAACATGGCTGAAAGCTTAATACTTGAAGGGCGAAGGGAAAGAACATTCCCTAGAACAGTTAAGCCTAGACCACAACGGTATGCTAAGAACAAAAATGCCGTTCACTCTTAAGTGAACGGCATTACCTCTCACGAGGGCTTTTTATTAACGATAGATAGACTTTGTGGACTCTCGCACAATTAAATCGATAGGGGGTAACCTAGCATCGTGCCTCTCACCACTGAGCAAGTTGAGAATGGAATGCGCACACACCGCACCGATCTCTTCAATTGGTTGACGCAATGTCGTTAGGGCCGGAGTGAAATACTGAGAGACAGGTAAGTCATCAAAACCAATCACTGAAACATCATCTGGCACTCGCACACCGTGGTCAGTTAACGCCTTAATGGCACCATAAGCCGTTTGATCATTAGCAGCAAAAATCGCCGAGAAATGGACTTTCGACTGCAACAGTTCAACCGTCTTTTCATACCCACATTCAGAGCTAAAGTCACCTTGTTTAATGAGTTTAGGCATAGGCTTAATTCCCGCTTCACGAAGCGCTTTTTGGTAGCCAGTGAAACGGGCGGTTGAATCAGGCTGATTAGCGAGCCCTTTTATATGAGCAATGTTCACGTGCCCTAATTGCAATAGGTGCAAGGTGGCAATATAACCGCCGAGTACATTGTCCACATTAATGCAACGTACATTATTACTAACAATTTGGTGGCCGACAGCAATGATGGGAATCGATTGAGCATATTTGAGGATTTGATCGCTTTTTAAACTGCCTGTCACTATGATCATTCCATCGACATTGCTTCTGGCAAGATACTCCAGTGCATGTGCTTCCAAGTTTTTCTGCCACTGACCTGTGGCAATCACCAGTGAATACCCTTGGGTCATTAATACCTTCTCCATGTCATTCAGAATTCGACTGGTGTGAGGGCTCTCTGCGTGCTGCACTAATACACCAATAGTCATCGAACGCTTATTGCCTAGATGACTGGTTGGGTAACTAGGTTTGTAGCCAAGGGTTTTAATTGCACGTTCAATATTTTGGCTTTTTTCATCCGATACGTAAGTTGTGCGATTCAAAAAACGAGAGACAGTGCTTGCCGAAACCTCAGCAAGCTTAGCGACATCATAAACAGTGGGTGCTTTCTTTGATTTTCTCATGGCGATGTTTGGCCCTTTAGAAGCACTCCTTCTCCACACGGAGAAGGAGTCTATCGTTTCTTTTTACTGTGTATCCCAACATATATTGGCGATCACAAATTGACACTCACCATTAGTAAATAATGAGAAGGGCGTGTCGAGATGAGTAAAACTTAATCCTTGCTCAGAGAAATGTGAACAAGCAATGTTCACGCGCGTAAAGCTATCATTGATGGTGGAAAAGTAGTGGCTGACGTCCACTTTAACCACGTTATCAATATCCCCCAAACACCCAGGAACAACGGCGCGTTGCAGTGACAAATAAACAGGTTCTGTTGCCGCTCTGAGCACTTTAATCTCAAAACTGACCACACCATGCGCATTATCGTAATGGCTGAAATCTTCCGCTTGCCCTAGCCCCGTTTGCGCATAAACCATTGCTCCACCCCCCAGAATTTCTACCTCAACGGCGTCTTGCTGCTGCTGGTAGTTATACGGCTTAGTTCGGACAGCACCGAGTTTCATCACGTTGTTGCGTGAGACATCCACGCCCATCCAATGTTCAGCATCCGACACTTTAAGTTGATAATCGCCTATCGTCGCCATAATGCCATACAGATGCTCTGCACGTGTTGCTTGCCATTTTGCTTCTTCTGAGTCGATATCTAAATCAAGGTCATCTAAATCTCGAGTTTGTTTTTTTTCAGCATAATTAAGCCCATAACCGTATTCAAATAAAGGAGCATGTTCCCCAACCGGAGACTGCTCACATTCAGGCACGACATAGTTGGGAATATGAGGAGGAATACGGTTCACACAGGTGCTGCGCTTTTTATTCGGCCAACTGAATGACAAGGTACCAGAGAAGTCGATATTAACTTCACCATTCTCTTTAGCCACTAAAACATCAGTAATGCCACGTCCTTCGCTACCGGGTAAAAATGCCGCAACAAAAGCATCAGACAAGGATATTTCTTCATTGACAAACAGTGGACGACCACTAAAGAAAATCGATACCACTTTTACGCCGCGATTATGAAATGCTTTGATTTTTTCGCTATCTGCTCGGTAGCGACGTTTCAAGGTTGAAAACTCCAAAGATTGCCACGCTTTAATGTCACCCATCATTTCAGAATAAGGATCTTCACCAAACACCACAACCGCAATATCACCCGCTTGCCAATCACCTGTTAATTCTGGATCGTAGCAAACATTATCTATGCCCAATTCGGCTTCTAACGCCATTTTCACTGTGGTGGCTCCGGGGAAATCGGCTAAGTTATTTTCATCCCCTTGCCAAGTGAGGTTCCACCCGCCCGCTTGCTTTTGCAAATCATTGGCACCGCTGCCCGTTAACACAACCTTGCACCCACGTTTGAGCGGTAAAATACCCTTGTTATTTTTCAACAGTACCATCGATTGCTGCACGGCTTGGCGAGCGATAGCACGATGTTCAGAGCAACCAATCAGTGACTGCTGACCAGCCAAAGCTCGCGCTGAAGGATGCGGTTTTTTCCATAAACCCGCGCGCATTTTCACCCGTAAAATACGCGTCACAGCATCATCAATTCGGCTCTGGCTCAGTACTCCACTTTTTGCATCGCTCACCGCCTGACGATAGGCTGATTGCCAATGCTCACGAATAGGGATCATTAAGATATCGTTACCCGCATTGATAGCGTAAGTCGCATTACCATCGGTACATTTACTGACTTCAGAATGACCATGCCAATCGGTTACAACTAATCCATCAAAGCCCATTTGATCTTTCAAAACATCAGTGAGTAGGTACTTACTGCCATGAATTTTGAGGTTGTAATCACCTGAAATGTGCGGTGCGTGATCGTAGTTCGCTTGGTTATCCCACGAATTAAATGAAGACATCACCACTTGCGCACCGGCATTAAGGCCACTGAAATAGCCCATGGCATGCACGTTACGCAGCAGATCTTCACTGTAAGTATTGCTGCCACGATCAACACCATTCACTGTGCCGCCATCACCCACCCAATGTTTGACGTTTGAGATCACATGGTGCTCACCTTGTAAGTCAATGGCATCACCTTGCAAACCTGCGACCATTTCGCTGGCATAAACATAAGTCACTTCAGGGTCTTCAGAGTAACCTTCATAACAGCGCCCCCAACGCAAATCACGAGGGGTGGCCACGGTTGGTGCAAAGGTCCAATCAATACCCGTCGCGGCGATTTCCAGCGCGGTAATACGGCCAATTTTGCGAATTAAAGCAGGATTGCGCGCGCACCCCAACCCAATATTGTGCGGAAATACGGTTGCGCCAAAGACATTATTGTGGCCGTGTACTGCGTCAGTCCCCCACATAAACGGAATATGAAATGGGCGACCTTGATAAGCTTTTTCTGCGGCAAACCAGTATTCATCGGCTTTCGCTACCCACTCACTGGCTGGTGCATGTTTATTGCTGTTTGGCCAAGAGCCACCACCATTAAGTACCGTGCCAATCTTATAATCGATGATTTCTTGCGGCGTAATATCGCGGATTTCTGGTTGGATAATCTGGCCAATTTTTTCTTCTAAGGTCATCAACCCTATGATTCTTGCTACTTGCTGTTCAATTTCAGGGTCAGCTTTGATTGCTGATTCTATTTTGGGCCAAACGTCGAAATAAGGGGCTTGCTTTATTATTGTCATCGTCTTGTTCACCATTAAAAACTAGCCAATGAGTTTTCACTCAGCGCATCAAAAATATGAATCGCATCTAGGTCGAGATAGAGTGTAACCTTCGTCACCTCTACCTCTGCCGCTTGGGTTTCCACCATCAAAGGCTGGCCTGCAACATGGGTTTTCAACAAAATACTCGCACCGAGCAACTCTTTATCTTTGAGCGTGACGGCAATTGGCAACACGCGTTCATGGTTAACTTGTTCTGCGCGTAAGTGAATATCGGTGGGGCGAATACCGACATGCAATGCGAGGTTTTTAGACGCATGCGCTTTAAATCGCTCGGGAAGCGGGATAAAGATGTCACCCAGTTGGATAAGCCATTCGCCATCTTGCTGGATAAGTTGTGCATCAAGCATGTTCATCGAAGGGTTACCAATAAACTGCGCCACAAATTTGTTCGCCGGGCGTTGAAACACCTCTGTTGGCGTACCGACTTGTGCAACATAACCATCTTTGAGGATCACAATGCGATCAGCGAGCGTCATGGCCTCAATTTGATCATGCGTAACATAAATAGTGGTAGTTTTAAGCTGACGATGTAACTGCTTGATCTCTTCGCGCATCACACCACGAAGTTTGGCATCTAAGTTAGAAAGTGGCTCATCAAACAAGAACACTTTTGGCGTACGCACCATGGCACGCCCCATCGCCACGCGTTGGCGTTGACCGCCGGATAACTCTTTAGGCTTACGATCAAGGAGCGGGTCAAGCTCTAACATTTTTGCCGCTTTACGCACTTCCTTATCGATTTCAGTCTTTGGCATGCCTTTTAACTTCAATGCAAACGCGATGTTTTCATACACGCTCATATGTGGGTAAAGCGCATAACTTTGGAACACCATCGCTAAGTCTCTATCTTTGGCATCTACGTTATTCATCCACTTGTCACCAACGTAAATATCACCGGCCGTAATCGACTCCAGCCCCGCCAACATGCGTAATGTGGTTGATTTTCCGCAACCCGATGGGCCAAGAAATACCACAAACTCACCATCATTCACCGTGAAATCAAAATGCCTAACAACATCCACATGACCAAACGACTTCTTAATGTTCTTAAATTCAACTTTTGCCATAATTTTTCTCCTTCACACTGCGCCTTCTTTCAACAAAACCACGCCAGCATGAGTAACTAAAATGAGGGATTGAAGGCTAATCAGCCTTTTACTGCACCGGATGTTAAGCCGCTTATCATCTGTTTGGACGCAAAGAGATAGATAGTCACCAGTGGCAATATAGAAATGGTGGTGCCAAGCATCACCGCACCCCAAGGCGTATTTGGAATGCCTTGCACGCTACGTAACGCCTGAGTAATGACGTAGTTTTCTGGCGATGTGAGCACCACTAACGGGTTCATAAAGCTGTTCCAGAAAAAGACAAACTGTACAATCGCCAGTGTTGCCAATGCAGGTTTCATCAACGGCAAAACAACGCTCCAGTAAGTACGAAACTCTCCCGCGCCATCGAGTTTGGCCGCTTCTAATAACTCTTTAGGAATAGAGGCCATCACGTGTTGGCGCATTAGAAAAATCCCAAATGGAGTGGTGGTAAACGGCAGCCAAACCGCCATGTGGTTATCCATCAAACCCAGAAATTTCACGATCATAAAATAGGGGATCAAGCTCAAGACGGGTGGGATCATCATGGAAGCCACCAACATGCCAAATAGCGCGTTCTTACCTTTGAACTGAAACACAGCAAACGCGTAACCGCCCATACTGCAAAACAACAGTGAGATAGTGGTGCCTAAAAAGGCAATGTAGATAGAGTTAAACATCGCCTGCCAAAACGGCATAATCTGCAACAGCTTTGCATAGTTAATGGCTAAGCTATCCCCAATGGCAAAGCTGATGCCTGAACCGAAGATTTCCGTACGATCGCGCGTTGACAGCAGCGCCGACCACAAAAATGGGAAAACAGTGATCAACGCCGAGACAATCAATACAACCGCCAGTAGCGCCATCATTACTTTAGTGATGAGTTCAATGCTGCGATCACTGAGTTTTAAAGCGTGGATTGACATGCTATTACTCCCCCAACCCTTTTTTACCAAAGAAGAAAAACTGAATCGCAGTACAAGTTGCAATCAGCGCAAACAGCAGCCAAGAAATAGCGGATGCCGTGCCCATCTCTAGCCACTCCCAACCCACTTTGTAGAGATACATTGAGATGGTTAAGCCCGCTTGGCCTACGCCTCCGGTGCCGCGCGTTAATACAAACGGTTCTTCAAACAGTTGTAAGTTGCCAATGATGGTCATGGTGACGGCAAAGAAAACGAAAGGGCGAATCATCGGCAGTGAGATATTCCAAAAACGGCGAAAGGCGTTGGCACCATCCATCCGCGCGGCTTCTAAAATTTCTTTGGGAATGGTCATTAAACCTGTGGTGTACAACACGATGTTAAAACCGGTGTATTTCCAAAAAACCATGATGGCAATCGAGGGTTTGATCATGTTGGCATCATCTAACCAACGGATAGGTTGATACTCATTAAGCGAAGAAAATGCCCAGCCAAAGACACTGCTATCAGCTAAAGCCATTAAGCTTTGGTTGATGATGCCCGAATTGGGTGAATACATATTGAAGAAGATGAGCGACGCCGCCACCGTTGAGGTAATGAATGGCAAAAAATAAGCGGATGTCAGCCAATGACGCAGCCGATCGCCCAATGAAACCAAAATATAGGCCACTGGAATAGCGACTAAATGTTGAGCGACGCCCGAGGTTATCGCCAACCACAATGTATTGCTTAATGAACGCCACAACCAAGGGTCGGTCAGTGCAACTTGGTAGTTATCAAATCCCACATAATTCATGGCGGCAACCCCTTCGACGGGGTTCCACGCATGGAAAGAGAGATAGACAGAAAACAGGAGAGGAAAAACTCCAAAAACAGAAAAAATAATCAAAAACGGCAATAGAAACCCGTACGGTGTAAGCGCTTTCAAACTCAGGTGAGAAAAAAAACGTCGACCCGATGGCGCTTGCACAGCGTTGCTCGTAACGTGATTCATAATAACGACCTCTTAGGCATAACATCATGCCTTCTATAACTTACGCTTAGTGAACCACCAGCACCGCTGGCGGTTCTTTTTAATGATGACCGTGCTATTGCATATTACGGGTACGACGCTGAATTAAACGTTCAGCATCTTTCAGGGCGGCTTTGATGTCTTTGCCTTCATCCAACACTTCCATCAGTGCATTTTCTAAGATGATAGAACGAGCCACATGGTCGCCTTTCGCAGGCGCGACTGGTTTGATGTTTTTTGCCACATTCGCAAACAACAAACGCGCTTTTTGACCACCTAGAAATTCAATTTCTTCATTGAACATTGGGTCATCGTAAGTCGTGACATTAGAGGGGAACGCGGCAATCGTTTCGAACGCTTTAAGCTGCACATCACGGTTGGTTGTCATGTACTCAATCAGCTTCCACGCTTCATCTTGATGTTTTGACTGAGTAGGGATTGAGAGAAATGAACCGCCCCAACTGCCGTAAATACCATCAGGAAGGTTTGATACGGCCCATTTGCCTGCTGTATCTGGCGCAATCCAGTTTTTCAGATGTCCGAGTAACCACGCACCAGAAAGCTGAGTGGCAAAAGTACCGTTACGGAAACCTTCATACCATTCGTTAGACCATGCCAAAATTCGGCCATCTAACCCTTTTTCACGAATCGTTTTTGCCACTTCAAATGCATGTACAAAACGTTCGGAAGTGACGACTGAATTCCCCTTACTATCAAAATACAATCCTTCGCCGTCAGGAACCGTGGTAAAAATGATCGCTTGTGCTACATCAGCGGCGGATGCAATCAGCTGTACGTTTTGTTTCTTCAATATTTCACCGGCTTTGATGTAGGAGTCCCAATCTTTTATCGCTTGATTGATGTCAATCCCCGCCTTTTCAAACACATCGGTTCGGTAGTACATCACGCCAGGGCCAAGGTCGACAGGAATGCCATACATATTGCCATCACCACCCTTGCCTTGTGCCCAAGCATAAGGTGCGAAATGGTCTTGGAATTTGTCCGCGCCATATTTTTCGGACAAATTGACTAAGCCACCGGAGGCAACAAAGGGACCAATTTTCTCTACATCAACCACAATCACATCCCCCGCTCCGGATCCTGTGGCAAGGTTCGTCGTCAGCTTGGTGTGGTGGTCGCCGTGGTTATTCATTAAATAGTCAACCTTGATACCACTCTTTTGTTCAAAGTCCGGCAATAAGACTTTCAAACTGCTATCAAAGTCGGGGAAACCGTCTAAACGGATGGTGTGGTCGGCAGCATATGTAAGCGAAGAAAATCCTAAAGCCACGGCGCTTGATAGCACTAAGGTCTTAAATTTCATGATTCATCCTTAATATCTTTATTGTTAGGTTTATAGGGTGTTGAGTAAATTTTTGACGGAGTCTCGTATCACCAACGAAGGGGATAATTTGAAGTTCACGTCGCGTTTGTTTTTGTGCAGCTTTTGAATAACGAGCTGAACCGCTTCTAAGCTCATCTGTTCAAGAGGGAAATTCACGGTCGTTAACGCTGGGGTGAGGTAACGCGCGAATAAAATATCGTCAAATCCAACCAAGGATATGTGTTGTGGTATTTGCAACCCGACACGGCGCAACTCTTCAAATGCACCAAATGCCATATGATCGTTTGAAGCAAATACGGCGCTAAATTCACAGTGACGCATCAGTAATTTGCGCATCGCTTTGACGCCGGATTCTTCGGTAAAACCAGCTTCAGACACGAGCGCTTCTTCATAGTCAAGCCCAGCCTCTTCCAACGCTTTTCGGTAGCCTTGCAAACGGCCTCGCGCATCAGATTTATCCAATGGCCCAGTAATACAAGCAATTCGTTGATGACCCTGACTGAGTAAATACTGTGTCGCCAAAAAGCCACCTATCTCGTTATCAATGTCGATACAGCTGCTGGCCATTTCAGGAATAAAACGGTTCACTAGCACCAAATGAACCCCTTGTTGATCCAATTCAATCAAGTAGTCATCGGTTAGATGTTGAGTATGGAGAATTAATGCATCGACTCGGCGACCTAGCAGAAATTGCACCGACTCTTTTTGCCCTTGCTCGGTGTTCGAGCCTGCCGTCACGACGACGTGGTAGCCAAACTTACGCAATTGCTCTTCAATGTTGTGCAAAATGCTTGAATAAAAAGGGCCCCCTAATTCCGGTACTATGATGCCGATGCTCCCCGTACGGCTTGAGGCCAGTGCTTGAGCAATAGAATTGGGGCGGTAACCAAGATCTTTAATCGCCTTTTCGACTCTGAGTTTTTTATCGTGGCTAACACGGCTAGTTCCATTAATCACCCGCGACACCGTCGCTTGCGATACACCTGCATGATCAGACACATCTTTAATTGTCGCCACTCTCGCCTCACAACATTACTGACAAAACCAACAAGAAACCGCTTTCATGAGCTAGTATTCAAGATATCCCCTCGCTTTAGCGTGAGAGAAATCACATCGAACTAGGCACACAAATGACAATTATCTAAACATTGAAAGCCACAACAGTTTCCCAAGCAGCCATGAAACTGTTTCATGGCAATCGGAAGAGAGAAAAAGATGGTGGCCGATTACCGTAAATAAAAAAGGGCCACTAATGTGGCCCGAAAGCGTAAGTGTATCGCTGGAGGTTAAAAACCACGGCAGGCATCGAGCGAGCCGTGAAAAAAGAATGGACAGTTAATGATCAAATATGGGGTTACCACCACGCTTCCCACATCGCGCCAATCGTTACCGTATCTGGGTTACTTGCGGCTTTAAATAGGCCGTCTTTGTCGATCACAGTTTCGTTATCGGCATCACCCAAAGTGGCATAGAAACGGAGCATTGGTCGAGCGCCTGCACCTTTACCAAACGAAATGTTCTGCGATAGTGTCACTTTCCAAGAAGAGTTGGTGGCGTCGATGTTGTCAAAATCTACAACATCATAGCCAGCTTCTAACCACGTTGAGTTGGTCTCATCCCAAAAATACATCGGGCGGACCAACACGTTGTAGTTAGTACGGTCATACTGTTTGTATGCGCCATCTTCGTAGGCTTGATAAGCCGCTAAGTATTCGATCGCCGCATTGTCTCCCAGCGCCTTACTCCCATCAAAGCTCACCAACAACGCTGATTGATTCTCCGTTTTCCAAAAAACACTGTCTTTGGCGTTATCAGCATAACGCACCACCAAACGGTCATCCCCAAACTTCAATTCACCCGCCACTTGAAACGCGTTGAGTTTTTTGGCCGTTGGATCCGAATTATCATCAAAGCCGTAGTTAGCATAAATGCTGAGATTGGTTGTATCAGAAAATTGAATGCCGTGGATTTTGGTGGTCAATGCGTAATTACCATCTGGATGATCGCTAGGAGAAGCCCCCGTTGCACTAACGACACTGGCGTCGAATTTAATGCCTCCTAGATTAAGGTTGTAGAAACCACCACCTTGCCCATCATGCGTCATCCAAAAATAGTCGTTCAAATTCGTTGAAATACGTTGGTGAAAGTCTCGACCAGCCCATACGTAAAGTTCAGGTTGGCTTTCAAAAATGTTGGTTCCGCCAGCGTAAGCTTTAGGCACACCCACCTCATCACCCCAATGGTTGAACATCACCACCACATCCCAAATAGCACCGCTGTCACTGACGAATCCTTTACCAAATTGGAACTCACCACCGTTACCTTCGTTTCCTAAACGGCCTGTTGAGTTACCGTTTAAACGGCCATTGGTTTCAACCAGTTTGACATCGCCATTTTGGTAGGCTGCGCCATAACGAGCATAACCAGAAAATACGATACCCGCGGGAACGTTTATATCTGGTGTCAGCACCAGTGGTTGTTGATCTTGATCCAACACCTCAGGATTTGGCATTGGATCGTTGGCAAAAGAAGGAGCAGAAGAGAGTACGGCAGCCACAGCTAGGTATAGAGGTAGAAGCTTATAATTTTTCATGTTAAGTCCTATTAATCACTTGGTTTGTTTTTGTTCTGTGGTCAGTTTAAAAAATGAAACAAGTGAAAATTAGGTGTCGCTTCACAGCGCGCTCGACTGCTTTTGGCGATGAAACTGAGGAAGACCGTTATTGTTATTTTTTATTAACACCATCAATACATTAAACGAAAATTGATTCACAAAACAGAAATGAAATCGGTTTCATTTCATAGAAATAGGACGAGTTCATCACGAGATTAACGCTCAAGAATTCACCAAATGGCTAGGTTTTTATGAAATATTTCATCAATATGATGATTTTCATGTCATTGCACGGAACAACTCGATGGGGATGAACGTCGCTCTCTTCACGTATAGCTGTTAACATACTCAACGCACATAACGTACAAACCATTCTGAGCTTGTTTTTCACCGCAGAGGCCACATATTAAAACCTCTACCCATATAGTTGAGCCGAGCAATGTCAAACACCACTCCGTTATCTCCACCTTCACTCACGCGCCAACTCTTGCAAATGACTTGGCCGATGATGTTTGGTGTGCTGTCCCTCATGAGCTTCCAACTGGTCGATAGTGCGTTTATCGGCCAACTTGGCGTGTTACCCCTTGCCGCGCAAGGGTTTACATTACCCATTCAGATGATCATTATTGGCCTTCAGGTTGGGCTTGGCATTGCGACCACAGCGGTGATTGCTCGCGCATTGGGTGCGAACCAAATTCGCTACGCGAAGCAGCTTGGTGGGTTAGTCGTCACTATTGGCAGCATTGGGGTTGCTCTGTTTTCAGTGATTATCTATTTACTGCGTCACCCCATCTTAGCGCTACTCAGCGCTCCTGAATCTGTGTATCAGATCGTCGACAGCTACTGGATTTATTGGTTAGTCAGTGCTTGGGTGGGCGCGGTGCTGTACTTTTTATACAGCCTGTGTCGAGCCAATGGCAATACCATGTTGCCGGGTACTATGATGATGGTCACCAGCATTTTAAACCTGATTTTAGACCCTATTTTTATCTTCACTTTTGATTTGGGTATTGAAGGCGCGGCGCTGGCGACTATTTTAGCCTTTGGGATTGGCGTGTTCGTGGTTACGCCCAAAGTGTCGAAAAGGCACTGGATGCTGTTTGATTGGTCAGATTTGGATGTAGGGAAAAGTATTCGCTCTATCAGCCATATCATGGGGCCGGCCATGATAAGCCAGCTTCTTCCACCGCTTTCTTCGATGCTGGCAACCAAACTATTGGCCAGTTTCGGCACCGCAGCTGTCGCGGCATGGGCGTTAGGATCTCGTTTTGAGTTTTTTGCGATGGTAGCAATATTGGCATTAACTATGTCGATGCCACCGATGGTGGGTCGTTTGCTTGGCGCATGCCAATTACAAGACATTCGAAAATTGGTTCGTGTTGCGTGCCAATTTATTCTTGGGTTTCAGCTCATCATCGCCGTAGTGACCTATCTATTATCCGGCCACCTTGCAGCGCTGATGACCAGCGAACAAAGTGTCGAATCCATTTTGCACTGGCACTTAATGATCGTGCCAATCAGTTTAGGGCCGCTTGGTATCTGCATGTTAATGGTCTCGGTTTCTAATGCGTTGGCAAAATCATACACAGCCTTAACCATTTCCGCGCTGCGCCTGTTTGTGTTCTTCTTGCCCTGTTTATGGGTTGGCGCTCAAATAGCGGCACTGCATGGCCTGTTTATCGGGGCGTTGGTCGGTAACATCCTCGCAGGCCTTGCCGCGTGGGCGATGTACCAACGTGCACTTCGGCAAGTTGAGCAGCAGAAAAACCATTGAGTTTAGGTAACACAGAGCCAAAACGAGCAATCTAGTCTCAAAAATATGAATCTGGTCTATAGTTAACACACGTTAAGTTGATGAATATTTTCGATAACTATGGACAACAAACCGGTTTTCGTAATTGCGGCGGAAGTGGCAGCAGAGCTAAACCAAAGCGTACTCATTGCAAAAAAATTACTGCTTGTCGCCAGCAATGCCAGAGCTCTGGCTCTGCGTGCGGGCGAAAGTGCCGCAGGTTTTCGGCCAATTACTGATTCGATTGATGATTTAGTCCGCGTCACGCTAGAGGCGTCGCACACCATCAACTTGAAGGCGCAGCGTATCAGCCAACTCGCAACTGCAAGGACTCGTGCACGCGCTGCGCTTGAACGTTTTGAAAATGTGTATATACAAGCGCATAACGCTCGGCATTTACACAGTTTGGATGCCGTACATCATCAAAACCAAGAGGAATATAGCAAACTCAGTCACAGTTTCTACTCTGAAGCTCAAAACCTGCACGAGTTATTGCAAACCTTATACGACAACCTGCGCATTGCACAAATCATCTCGATCATGCTGAGCGTGGAAGCCTCTCAAGCAGATGAGCGATATCAAGCTCAACTGCAAAGCATTGCGAATAACGTCGCTGAACTGGCAAAAGAAATTCAAGCTCACGTCATGCTATCGCTCAAAACATTCTCTCTCTTTTCTCAGGTGAACTATGCAATCAAAAATACTATTTGAACGCGGCCATCATCGCTGGGTGATGTTTGCTCGCGATCCAAACAAACCAGAAAAAATCATTGATACCAACCAATATATGATAGTCAATCGTGATCAAGCGATATTGCTAGACCCCGGTGGCATTGAACTGTTTTCGGCGATGCTCGGTTGCGTCGTGAAAGAAGTGCCGATTGAACATATCAAGCATCTTTTTGCCTCTCACCAAGATCCAGATATCATCTCTTCCCTCGGTTTATGGGATAAAGCACTGCCCAGTGCAACATTACATTCACCTTGGTTGTGGGAAGGGTTTATCCGCCATTTTGGTATGGAGTCAATTCAATTCTCCCCCATCAAAGATGAAGGTGGAAAAGTGTCCTTATCAGGTCACGACCTGCACTTTATCCCAGCACATTACATGCACTCTTCTGGTAACTTTTCGGTTTACGACCCTGATGCAAAAATATTGATGTCTGGCGATATTGGTGCCGCGCTCGACAGCCCTAACGCCTCTTTTTTTGTAGAAGATTTTCAAAGCCATATTCCAAAAATGACTTATTTTCATCAACGTTGGATGCCATCTAACCGCGCCAAAAGTGATTGGATTGAGCGAGTCAGCCAGCTGGATATTGAGATGATGTGTCCGCAACATGGCGCTATTTTTCGGGGCGATGATGTTCAACGATTTTTGGAATGGCTAGATAAGCTGGAAGTTGGCGTAGCGATAAAAAAATAGCGATGTTAAGGCTCTCGATGAGAGCCTTACAAAAAGAACAAATTAAGCTTGAGTAATGGGTTCACGCTCGACCGTATCGGGCTGATGCTCTGCGACCCAGTAAAGCCAAATCATCACTAGGCACAGCACAAAGCAAAGGCCAAACAGCCAATTTGAATTGAGGTATCCAATCACCGCCCCCCCAACCAGTGGCGCAATCGCAAAACCTAACGAATAAAGCGCGGCGGCACCAAAGTAAGAACCACGCAAATGGGCGGGAGCCATGCGGTCTATTTGTACGTTTAAGGTTGGAAAAGCAATGACTTCGCCCATACTCAAAACAAAGCAAGCGAGCGCCCAACCAATCGGTAAATCTGCAGGGGTAAACAGAAAGCCGAGTTGCGCAAGCCCCATCAATAACATGCCGATCCGAGTTCGTACAAACAGCGGGACGTTTTCCAACCACTTCAGCATTGGGAACTGGAAGATGATAATGGTCATGGTATTTACCAGCACTAACCCTGCGACAATTTGCGCTGCATCGGCGGCACTGGTGCGTACAATCACTTGTGGAATAGACGATTCTACCTGCCCATAGATGAACATCATGATGAAGTTCGCCACCATCAACTTCACAAAAATATTATCTTTACTGATCACTCTTAGCGTCGAAGAAAAATTAGGCAAACCAGAGCGATCGGGCTTGGTGTAGCGCCCTTTACGTTCAATACCGAACAGCAGCCAAAAACCAAACAATAAATACGTGCCGCTGGTAAAGAAAAAGAGAGTTTGTGGGTGAGAAAGCCCAAACGTAATCCCAAGCAGTGGCCCAATGGCACCACCTAGATTGAGTAGGAAATAGCGGATGTTGAGCGCCAGCTCGCGATCTTTCAAATTCGGCAAGTTATCACCAATCACTGCTTTGCCCGGCGCTTCAATCATTGGTCGCATTAAACCAGTAAGGACAATAAGCACGTAAAACTGCCAGATTTGATCAGCCACACCAATGCCACTGTAGGCAAATGCAGCCATCACACTGCCAAGAACCATCACCCACTTGCGACCAAATTTGTCGGAAAGATACCCTGAATACAACCCAGTAATTGCTCCTACAACAGCAGAGGTCGCCAGCATTCCACCCACTTCAATCGGCGATGCACCATAATCTTGGTAAAGAAACACGATCAAAAATGGCCATGCCATGAAAAAACTGGTACGAGCAATCAATGTTCCGGTTAATACCGTCCACACTGAAAAATTAAACCTTTTTACCCTTTCTAAACGAAATAAGCTTTCCTCTTTCGCCATAAAAACACTCCTTACTTTCAGCCACTTGACCATGCGTTCACACGATGAACATCACATTTCTAGTTCTTATTGGGTCAATATATGAAGATAATGTTAATAAAGATAGTGTTTTTTATACGAGGGAGATCGAATCATAAAAACAAACAGATAACCCCAAAAAACCTAGTTATTTCGGATGGTTAGATATTCTTTGATTCATAAAAAAACCGCATAACCTTTCGAGTTATGCGGTTGAGACTAGGAAATAGTAGTCGATTTATAGTTTGAAGAAGGCGAGCTGCGCTTTTTGCTTCTCGGCCAATTGTGACAGTTCGGCACTGGCACTGGCGCTCTGGCTGATACCCGTTACGTTTTGATTTACAAGCTCAGACATATTAACCACGTTACGGTTAATATCTTGCGTGACTTGCGACTGCTCTTCTGCCGCAGTCGCCACTTGGGTATTTGAATCATTGATGTCTGAAACCGATTCCGTGATCCCAACAAGTGCATCATTTGCTCGTTGCGTTAACTCACCGTTACGCGCAAGCATCTCAATGCTGGTTTGCATACTATCGTTTGCAAGAATCGATTGGCTTTGCAGCTCTTCAATGATAACTCGAATCTCTTTAGTTGAACTCTCAGTACGTGCAGCAAGCATGCGAACTTCATCAGCCACGACCGCAAAACCGCGACCAGTCTCACCTGCACGTGCCGCTTCAATAGCCGCATTCAGTGCCAATAAGTTGGTTTGCTCAGAGACACCTCGGATCACTTCAACGACATCGTTGATCTGCTCTGATTGCTCTTTTAGACGCAGAACTACGCTCGCAGCATGATTCAGCGCTTCTGACATTTGTAAGCTCGCTTGGGCGCTCTCTTTAAAAATAGCTAAGCCTGATTTAGCAAGTTCATCCGCTTCGCGAGCGGTTGAATCAGCGACCGTTGCGTTATCACTCACGTTGTTTGCTGTGCTCGCAAGTTCATTCACCGCCGAAGCAACTTGTTCAATTTCACTCAACTCTTGTTGTGCATTTGACTCTGCTTGCGTCATCACCGCAGCCAGCTCGGTTGAAGCTGACGCCACTTCTTCACTAATACGGTTTAAATGATCTACCGTAGCATGTAACTGAGAGGTAGTCGTATTGACATCTTTACCCAACTTTGAGATTTCATTCTCGCCATCCGCATCAGCGCGAATGGTTAAGTTCCCCTGCGCTAATTCACGCATTACAGCTTGTAACTTTTGAATCGGGGCCACAATCATATTTGAAAGGATCCAAGCCATCGCAAGAGAGAGCGAAAGTACAGACAGAACAGTGACCATAGCCGTGTTCATAACACGAATGTTGTCTTTGTCGCTTTGAGCCAATGACTGCGTCGCTTGTTGGTTCACTTGCTGCGAAAGATCATTTATCGCATTGACCATTTGCTCACCACTTTGACGAAATTGCGCAATAAATGCTGTGTATTCTGCTTCAGAGGTCATCCCTTGATCGCGACGGTTAAAAAATTCCACCATTTTCGTCGACATATCAACGTAATGTCCGATGCTTTTATGAACAACCTCAACATCGCTCCGATAAAGCTCATCTTGTCGCATTTTGCTCAAATTGCGCTCTACTTCTTCCAGGCCATTTTTTAACTCAGCTAAGAATGTGGCGCGACGAGCGGGATCATAAATAGCGTATACCGCACTAATACGCAGCGGATAAACGGTATCGTCCACACTGGCAAGGGCATCTTTATATTCAACGAGCCGATCAGTACTGTTCGACACTTTGATTTGTTCATTTTGGAGATTACTTTTGGTTATCCACAGTGCAATAAGTAAAGCGAAAGTGGTTAACAAAACGGGTAATAAAACTTGTACGCGAATTGACAAATTTTTCAGTGAAAAATGCATTTAAAAGCCTCGATTAAAATAACATTCGCATCCATGCCTTGGGACTAATCCCACGGACTAAACAAGAGCAAACAATAGACAAAATTCACATTTTTGTCCATGAAATAATATAATGCAATTCATATAGTTATGAGCATATAGTCGTCAAAACAATGACTAGATACCAATAAGACAATATAAGTTAAATTATGATGATTTATGAAGAAAAATGACCACTTGCTAGGTGGTCATTGAGGTGGTTAGTACTGAAGAATTTATTCTTCGATAAGGCTATTTTCTAAGCGCATTCAGTTTGGCTTGTGCTAAACCGAAGATGGTATCAACCGGGTAGCTGCCATCTTCTGTTGCTTCGCCTGCGGGTTTGCCAGTAAAGAGCTCAACCGCTTCAGTGACATGTTCAATAGCCCAGATATTGAACTCCCCTTTCTCGACCGCTTTAACAACGTCAGCGCGTAACATCAGATTGTGCATGTTTGAACGAGGAATGATGACACCTTGCTGGCTGGTGCGCCCTTTGATTGCACACACATCAAAGAAACCTTCAATTTTCTCATTCACACCGCCAATCGGCTGCGACTCACCAAATTGGTTCATCGAACCTGTGATCGCAATATCTTGGCGATTAGGCCGTTTAGAAAACGCAGACACAATCGCACAGAATTCGGCCATGCTGGCACTATCACCATCCACACCACCGTAAGATTGCTCAAATGTGATGGTCGTGGTGAGTGGTACGCGCGCCGTACGGCCAAATACCGAAGAGAGATACGCGGATAAAATCATCACACCTTTAGAGTGGATGCTGCCACCCAGATCGACACTGCGCTCGATATCGATAATGTCACCATCGCCATAGGAAGTGGTGGCGGTAATACGGTTTGGCGCACCAAACATATGATCGCTGGTGCTCAATACCGACAGCGCATTCACCTGACCGACCGCCATGCCTTGCGTTTGGATTAGCGTTGTACCGTTAACATACGACTCCATCACACTGTCTTGCAGGCGGCTCACTCGCATCTCTTGGTTGCTGAGCGCCTCTTCGACATGATTCTGGCGGATCATGTTTGAATTCGCCTGCTTCGCCACATAGTTAGATTCGCGTAACAAATTGGCAATATGCGCCGAATGAAGTGACAGTTTGCCTTGATCGCCCGTTGTACGTGAACTGTGTTCAATGATGCGTGCAATCGCTTTACGGTCGCAATGCAGCATATTGTTGTCGTGCACTATGCTCGAAATAAAACGCGCGTAATGTAGCTCGGTATCGGGCGTACGTTTCATCTCATCTTCAAAATCGGCCGTTACTCGGAACAATTCGCTAAATTCAGGATCGTAATGAGTCAGCAGCTGATAGGTGTGGTAATCACCAAACAGGATGATTTTCACATTTAGCGGGATAGGCTCTGGGTCAAGTGAAACCGTCCCTGTTAGCGTGACCTCTTTTTCCAAAGAGGTAAAACTCATTTGGCGTGAACGCAACGCACGCTTTAAACCGTCCCAAACATAGGGTTGTTCAAGCACTTTGACCGCATCCATCAACAGCACACCACCATTGGCTTTATGTAAACTACCCGCTCGAATCAACGAAAAATCGGTAAATACTGTGCCTTTAAAAGTCGCCGTTTCGATATAACCAAATAGAGAGTGGTAGTTCGGGTTCTCTTCTACCACGATCGGTAGCTTGTCTGAAGGCTGGCTGACCAGCACATTGACTTTGTAGCGACGCGGCAGACGCTTATCTAAAGAAGCTGTCGCGACTTCGCCTTGCTCACTGTCTTCATCTAAAAAAATGTCCGCATTATCGACGATGTCTTTTTGTAACTCCGTGAGATACGTTTTGATGTCTGGGTAGCCAGAATAATCTTGCTTAAGCTGCTTAATAAAGTGGGTAATGACGCCAAGCGTTACTTCATCATTGAGCTTTTTGATCTTCTCACTGTAGGAGTCTTCCCATTCTGTCAGTTGACGTACCATATTGCGTAGGCTGATTTCTAGCTCATCAATGGTATGGCTAAAGTGCTCTTGCTCTTTTTTAGACAAGGCGTCAAAGGACTCTTCGGTGTGCATCTCTTCACCGTTCATCGCAACAAATTGATAGTCGCCTTGAGTGGTGATGGTTAAGCTAATGCCTTTATCTTTGGCTTCTTTACTGATGCTATCCAATTCACTTTGCTGTTTTTGTGCCATCTGATTTTTCAGTTTATCGGCACGAGCAAAGTAAATCTCGTTATCAAAAGCTAACGGGATCGCATTGACCAACTTATTCATTAACTTTTCAATGTCTTGCTTGAGTTTAACCCCAATACCCGAAGGTAACTTCAGCACTTTTGGGGTTCGAATATCGCTGAAATTGGCCACATAACACCAATCAAACAACGCATCGACATCATGCTGATGGCGGTTTAAATAGCGCAAAATCATCGTACGTTTGCCCAACCCATTACGGCCAATAGCGTAGATGTTGTAACCCTTCTCTTTGATCGACATTGCAAATTCGACCGCTTTTTGCGCCCGTTCTTGCCCCACAATCTCATCAACTGGGTCTAACTCCTTAGTTGATTTACAAGGGAGTTTTTCTAACTGGGCAACGTGGTAGAGCTGCTCTGCATTCAATCGTTGAATCGCCATCACTCCGCTCCTTAGCTTTTGGATTCTTGTTGTAGTTTGACCTAAGTGTAGAAGCAATTCATTTATATTTTAGCGAGTTACACCTTATTCGCGTTTAACCGAACAAATAATAAACAATCACCACACTTAAAATCGCAAATAACAATTATTTGCATTTGATAATAAATTGCATTTAAATAAGTGAACGCCGTCATTCTGGAGAATTGAGTATGGACTTACAACAGTGCTGGACAAGCTATCTCAAGGCTGAACAACTATTAGCACAGGGGCATTGGCCACAAGCACACTGTTTGTTTGAAGATGTACTGCATCATATGCCAAGTCATATTCAATCAGCGCTAAACTGCGAACATACAAAACCTTGCCAGTTGGTGTGCTTGATCTCTGGGCTATGTGATGCTGCTGTTTCTCAATCTGAAATTTTCAACCACTTGGGCCAGCATAAACAAGCCTTTGATGTCTTAAATCAATCTTATGCTCTGCTGCAGTTTACTGCGATTGAGCCCAATGCCTTGGTTAACCGCCTTGCCAACGTACTCACCAAACAAAGCGATGACTTGCTCAAACATATGGGTGCTTTTTGTTCAGCGCAGCGCAGTGCGACTTGGATGTTGGAGTTCGAACACGTACAAAAAGCGCACCACTATTTCAACCAACTCAAACGTTATAACCAAGTACAGGCTCAAGTTCCGTCGTCAAACTGTCATTGTTCAACTGAATAATCACCATAGAGTTACCATTCCGGATAAGACTGACCACCTAGCATCATTCACAGCCGCTATAAGTAACGTGCTGTGGTCAGGGGATGAGACTTAGGCGGAACCTAACCTCTCACCCTGAAAATGTGTCGAGATGGCATGAGAATTTAATCGATTGCGTTATCAATAGTTGATGTATGTCAAATTGTCGTAGACAATACGCACCCGAGTCTAGGGGCGATCCCTAGACTGCGTTCTGCACTTTTGGAGGAGCGCATTGGTTTTAACTATCGACATTATAGTTAGAGCCTATTTTCTATTTTTGCATGACGCTGCTACCGTTGGCGCATGCTAAATACCTCGTTTTTAAGGGAAAGATGATGGTAATACCTGAAAACAGCAGTATTGTGATTTTTGGTGCTTCAGGCGACTTAACCTATCGCAAGCTTATACCTGCTCTGTATCACTTGTTCGCCAGTGATCAACTGCCGAAATCCTTTGCTATTCTGGGTGTCAGCCGAACCCAATACAGCGATGAGTCATACCGTGAAAAATTAAAGCGCTCTCTTCAGGAAATGGAAAAGACCGTCCCAGATATTCTCGACGCCTTTTGCGAGCACTTGCATTATCAAGCGATCAATACTTCAGATGTTGCAGAATACGCGCAGCTCGCCACGCGCCTTGACTCTTTGGCTGATCAATACCAATTCACGCAGCGCAACACTCTGTTCTATCTCGCGACGCCGCCGAGCCTTTATGGCGTCATCCCGGCCAATCTCGCAGCGCATGGATTAAATAGCGAAGCGCAAGGTTGGAAGCGTTTGATCATCGAAAAACCGTTTGGTTATGACCTCGCATCGGCTCAAAGCCTTGATATCGAAATTCATCGCCATTTCCAAGAACACCAGATCTACCGTATCGACCATTATTTAGGCAAAGAGACAGTACAAAACCTGTTGGTTTTCCGTTTTGCTAACGGGATGTTCGAACCTTTGTGGAACCGCAATTTCATTGACTATGTCGAAATTACAGGCGCAGAATTTTTGGGCGTCGAAGAACGCGGTGGCTATTACGACGGTTCTGGTGCGGTGCGTGATATGTTCCAAAACCATTTACTGCAAGTGTTAGCTATGGTTAGCATGGAACCACCAGCCGCCATTAATGCCGATTCAATTCGTAACGAAGTCAATAAAGTGCTGCAAAGCCTGCAACCGCTTTCTGATGATGACCTACGCCACAACCTCGTACTGGGGCAATATACGGAATCGGAAGTTCGTGGCCAGTTTTTACCCAGTTACCGTGATGAACATGGTGTGGCAGCAGATTCGCGCACTGAAACTTATGTCGGTTTGAAAATGTTTATTAATAACTGGCGCTGGAATGGTGTGCCATTTTATGTGCGTTCAGGTAAACGTTTACCAACGCGCGTCACCGAAGTGGTCATTCACTTTAAGCGTACGCCACACCCTGTTTTTGGGCAAAATGCCCCTGAAAACAAGCTCATCATTCGCATTCAGCCCGATGAAGGCATTCAAATGAGCTTTGGTTTGAAGGAGCCAGGTGCGGGCTTTAAAGCCAAAGAAGTCTCCATGAACTTCCATTACACATCATTGGAAGAAACCAAGATGTTGACCGCTTATGAACGACTTCTTTTGGATGCGCTCAACGGTGATGCAACTTTATTTGCGCGTACCGATGCCGTAGAAGCGTGTTGGAAGTTCGTGCAACCTATTTTGGATTTTAAACAAGACCCTCAATCGCTGTTTGGCTATGCCTGTGGCACGTGGGGACCAAAAGAGTCCGATTTGCTGCTACACAATGATGGCCGCGCGTGGCGCTTCCCGTGTAAAAACTTGACCGATACGGATTACTGCGAATTATGATCAATCATAAAATTTTTCAAACCCCAGAACAGGTGGTTGAAACGCTCGCCAATGAAATGCAACGCTATAGCGAGCAAGGTCAGCCGATTCATATCTCCCTTTCCGGTGGCAGCACACCCAAAATGCTGTTCAAATTATTGGCCAGTGAACCTTATGCACAGGCGATTACATGGCAAAACCTGCATTTCTGGTGGGGTGATGAACGCTGTGTCGCTCCTGACGATGCCGAAAGCAACTTTGGTGAAGCCAATACACTGCTGTTTAGCCAAGTGAACATTCCACCTCAAAATATTCACCGTATTCGCGGCGAAGATGATCCACAAACCGAAGCTAAGCGCTTTGCCGATGAGATGGCAAAAGTCATTCCATCCGTCAACGGTACTCCTGTTTTTGATTGGATTTTGCTCGGTGTTGGCGCAGATGGTCATACGGCATCCCTGTTCCCTAATGTGACCGACTACGAGGATGAGAATTTATCTTTAGTGGCAACGCATCCGGAATCAGGCCAACTTCGTGTCTCTAAAACAGCGAAAGTGTTGGAAGCTGCAAAACGCATTAGTTACCTCGTTCTTGGCTCAGGCAAAGCCGAGATCGTACACGAAATTCACACCACGAAAGCCGAGGATCTTCCTTATCCGGCTGCCAAAGTTAAATCAACAACTGGCGAAACAGAGTGGTTTTTAGATTCAGATGCCGCAACAAAGATTGCGTGAAGGAGAGAAATAAATGAAAGGTGATATCGGTGTAATCGGCCTAGCAGTGATGGGCCAAAACCTTATCCTAAATATGAACGACCACGGTTTTAAAGTGGTAGCTCACAACCGTACCGCGGCAAAAGTCGATGAGTTCCTAGCAGGTCCAGCGAAAGACACCAATATTGTTGGTGCTTATTCACTGCAAGAGTTAGTCGACAAACTGGCGACACCTCGCAAAGTGATGCTGATGGTGCGTGCGGGCCAAGTCGTGGATGATTTCATCGACCAACTGGTTCCGCTACTCGATAAAGGCGACATCATTATCGATGGTGGTAACACGAACTTCCCAGACACCAACCGCCGTGTTGCAGCACTGCGTGAAAAAGGTATTCACTTTATCGGTACAGGCGTTTCTGGCGGCGAAGAAGGGGCACGTTTTGGCCCATCTATCATGCCAGGTGGCGCACCTGAAGCTTGGGAAGCCGTGAAGCCAATTTTCCAAGGTATCTCAGCAAAAACCGAAGCTGGTGAGCCTTGCTGTGATTGGGTGGGTAACGACGGCGCGGGCCACTTCGTTAAAATGGTACACAACGGTATCGAATATGGCGATATGCAGCTAATTACCGAAGCTTATCAGTTTATGAAAGACGGCTTGGGTTTAAACCATGATGAAATGCAAAAAGTGTTTGCTGATTGGAACAAGACCGAGCTCGATAGTTACCTAGTGGAAATCACCGCTGATATCTTAGGCTACAAAGACGAAGATGGTGAAGCTCTGGTTGAGAAAATCCTCGATACTGCTGGCCAAAAAGGCACAGGTAAATGGACGGGCATTAACGCACTCGATATGGGTATTCCGCTGACGCTCATCACTGAGTCAGTCTTCTCTCGTTGCCTCTCAGCATTGAAAGATCAGCGCGTTGCTGCCGAAGCGCTGTTTGGTAAGAGTAATATGCAGATCGAAGGTGATAAACAAGAGTGGGTTGACGCACTTCGTCAAGCGCTACTTGCGTCTAAGATCATCTCTTACGCACAAGGCTTTATGCTAATGCGCCAAGCGTCTAACGAGAATGGTTGGAATCTTAACTACGGTAACGTGGCATTGATGTGGCGTGGTGGTTGTATCATCCGCTCCGCATTCCTGAGCAACATTCGTGATGCGTTCGAAGCTAACCCAGAAATCGCCTTCTTAGGTTCAGATGCCTACTTCAAGGGCATTTTGGATAACTGCCTAGCGGCTTGGCGTAAAGTAGCGGCCAAATCAATGGAAGTCGGCATTCCAATGCCATGTATGACCTCCGCGCTCACTTTCTTAGATGGCTACACCACCGCTCGCTTACCGGCTAATTTACTGCAAGCACAACGTGATTACTTTGGTGCTCACACTTATGAGCGTACTGATCGTCCACGTGGTGAATTCTTCCACACAAACTGGACTGGTACAGGCGGCGATACGGCGTCTACCACTTACGACGTATAAAAAATTCGGCTTACGATGAAAAAAGGACTAGCTAAGCCCCTTCATCTACGCCTATAATTTGACCGTCATGGAGGATGTTAACTAGGTTAACATCCTCTATTTTTTTGTTTCCAAAACTACATGAGATCCAAAGATGACCATCAATAAGTTCTATGTATTTGTCCCACAGGCTGTGGAAGAAGACACTCATAGGGAAAATGAAGTTCAATCTGCTATGGAAGCTCAACGTCAGGCATTAGTGCAACAAGCGCAGAAACAAGGCGCAGTAGCATAATCCATAAGCAGAGTGTGGCAACACGCTCTGCTTATCACTCCTCTCTACCTCATCTATAGGCATATCGTTTGCCAATCATGACTCACGAAATACTCCTTTAAGTGATCAATCAAAGCTTGTACTGCTAGCGATAAACCTCTGCCATTTAACTGTAGCTATAGCACGAACGCGTTAAGCGAATTCTATATCCAAAAACTCTCGTTTGTTGGTTAATTTATCCCTCATTAGTTCAAATTAAGAAACAATGATGTTGGTTATTCGCTATATATCCGAACCAATCTAATTCGTATGATAGCTCCCGAACCGATAACATACTCTTTGGATAAATAATCATGAAAACACTGACTCTACTTACAGCAACCACACTCATCAGCAGCACCGCGTTTGCAGCACAACAACCTTTGACACTTGACGTCTACAATGCAGATGGCAATAGCTTCCATGTCAACTCCACTTTGGTTTATGGCGAAACAGAAGCGATGGTGGTTGACACTGGCTTTACTAAAGCCGACGCACTCCGTATTGCAGCAAAAGTACTCGACTCTGGCAAAAACTTAACCACGATTTTTATTAGCCAAGCTGACCCTGATTACTACTTTGGCGCTGAAGTACTGCATGACATGTTTCCACAAGCGAAAGTGCTGACGACGCCTGGCGTACGTGCAACGATTGCAGAAAAACTCGAAGGTAAACTGGCATTTTGGGCTCCAAAAATGGGGGCAAATGCCCCTGTAAAACCGATACTACCAACGGCTTATAATGGCAAAACCTTAACCATTGATGGGCAAACTATTGAAATTCGCGATGCGGATGGAGCATTAGCGCATCGTCCTTATTTATGGATACCAGCCAATAAAGCGATTTTAGGTAACGTCGCGGTATACGGAAATGTTCATTTATGGATGGCCGATGCACAAAGTGATGCGAGCCGCCAAGCTTGGGCGCAACAACTTGATCAAATGAAAGCACTCAAACCAAACGTAGTGATCCCGGGGCATATGACTTCTGGAACAGCGCTTGATGCTTCTTCAATTGAATTTGCACAACAATATCTTATGGATTTTGCTAAAGCCAAAGCAAACAGCAAAGACAGCGCTCAGTTAATTCAAACCATGCAAAACCTTTACCCTAATGCTGGCCTACCAATGGCTTTAGAAATTGGTGCCAAAGTTCATATGGGTGAGATGAAATGGTAAACGTCCACTATATTTTCGACTCAATGTGTGGCTGGTGTTACGGAGCAACCTCTCTGATTCAGCAGTTGAATGAAATGAGCGGAGTAAAACTGCACCTTCATCCGGGTGGAATGATCGAGCGATCGCCTCTTTCAGATGGTTTTCGCCAACATGTACTGCAAGCTGATCAGCGCATTGCTCAGCAAACAGGAGCCGTATTTGGGGAAGGTTACATCGCCAAAATCAAAAGTGGCGAAACCGTGATATTGGACTCATACGTTACTGCTCAAGCCATTATTGCAGCGCAATTACTCGGTGTATCGCCAAGTGTTATGCTCAAAAGCATTCAACAAGCGCACTACCAGCAAGGTTTGCCTGTGGCCGATACTGACACATTGGCACTGTTAGCCCAATCGCTTGACCTAGAGCCAAATCAATGGCTACAAGCGATGGAGCAAGCCAAAGCTCAGTTACCAGAGCAGTTAGAGCAGACGCAAAGCTTAATGGCGCAATATCAGCTTTCTGGTTTTCCCTCGATTGTGTATGAAGCAGAGGGGCAATGGCGAACCGTATCTGTTAGCCATTTCTATAATCGACCACAACAATGGGCTGATTTCTGGAAAAATATGACTCAGTAATTAGTGCCTCATCCCTCTCTTGACTAAAGAGAGGGATTTTTCCATCTACTTGTTCATCATTTTGATGCTTTTACGCACCACTAAAGTCGGCTCTAATTGGACAATTTGCGGTTCGAGCGCTTCGTTTTCTAAACGGGCAAGTAAGGTGTCAACTGCCGCTTTACCTAAACGATATTTGGGTTGATGAATAGTGGTTAGAGCTGGCGACATAAAACGGGCGATGTGAATATCGTCATACCCCATCAGCGAAAGATCTTCAGGAATGCGGATTCCTTTTTCATTAGCTGCATTAATCACCCCCATTGCCATCATGTCATTAGAGACAAAAATCGCACTCGGCAATGGCCCTTTAGCTAACATTTTATTGAACGCTTCGTAGCCACCTTCACATTCAAAATCGGATTCAACAATCCAATTGGGATAAATGTCCAAACCTGCTTCCAAGACAGCGCGCTTATAGCCTTCATAACGCATTTGAGCTTGATGTCGAATCAATGGCCCGGTAATGCAACCGATTTCTTTATGACCGCACTCAATCAAATAGTTCGCCGCAATATAACCGCCACGTAAAGAGTTATCTTGTATTTTATCGCTAGGAAAGAGCATTGGGCCCCAATCCATCACCACGACAGGGATATCTGGGTAGCGTTCAAAAACGTCAATCCGCTCACCTTCTAAGGTGGAGCACATCAAAAGTAAGCCATCAACGCGCTTTTGCAGCAGCGTGTTGATAGAGGCTTGCATTCGCTGGCTATCCCCTTCGGTATTACACAAAATAAGGTTATAACCTTTGTGGTAGCAACTGCGCTCTACCCCTTTGACCACTTCGCCAAAAAAAGGGTTCGTCGAAGTGGTCACTAACATACCAATGGTGCGCGTTCGGTTCATTTTGAGACTGCGAGCCAATGCTGACGGGGCATAGTTCAGATCTTGCGCGGCTTTATTGACACGCTCAGCAATTTCATCGCTCACATAGCGAGATTTATTAATGACATGGCTGACGGTAGACGTGGATACACCGGCTAATCTTGCAATATCTTTCATTGTCGCCATGTCTGTTTTTCCTATTCTATTGATGCAGAGCGAGAAACGCGTCCACTTCTACTCGGGTGGGTATTGAGGTTTGCGCGCCAAAACGGGTAACAGAAATGGCTGCCGCAGCATGCGCAAATTTAATGGCTGATTCTAAAGGCATATCTTCCAACAAACCCGTTACCAAAGCACCGTTAAACGTATCACCTGCCGCGGTGGTGTCTGTCACATCGACTTTAAAACCAGCAATCAGTTGACCACGCCCATTTTGGCTTAGCCAAACGCCTTTTGCACCTAAGGTGATCAAGACGATTTCAATCCCTTTTTTATGCAGTTCATTGGCCGCTAATTGCGCCGAGTGATCATCATCAACCGTGATCCCCGTTAAGCGCTGCGCTTCCGTTTCGTTTGGTGTGATCACATCGACACATTCTAGCAGAGTATCAGGCAGATCTCGGGCAGGCGCTGGGTTTAAAATCACATTGGTACGATTTTGTTTGGCGATTTGCGCAGCTTTAATAATGCCATCGATTGGCGTTTCCAGTTGCATCAATAAATATTTGGCCGCACCAATGGCGGCTAAATCCGCTTCAATGGCATCAGCCGTCAGCTTATTATTCGCCTCTGCCGAAATACAGATGCTGTTTTCTCCGCTGTCCGAGACTTGGATCATCGCAATGCCCGTCGGACAATTGGGCTGCATTTTAACTCCCGCAATGTTGATACCATCGAGCTTAAAATTCTCACGAATATTGATACCGAATGCATCGTCACCCACGCAGGCAATAAAACCGATGTCCGCTTTTAATCGCGCGGCCGCTACAGCTTGGTTGGCCCCTTTACCACCGGGAATAACTTGATAATGACGACCATGCAGCGTCTCGCCCGGGCGAGGAAATGAAGGCACTTGCAAAACATGGTCAGCGTTAACACTACCTAATACCACTAACTGATTCATAATTTGTCCTTTGTTCATGAGTGAACATGTTTGAAATGGAGCTGGAGAGGTTTGGCTTTTGTGGCTTCACCTGAAAAAACAAACCTATCGAGCCTGATTACTGGTTATTAATGGCTGAGGGGTTATAGAGAAGAGGTAGCTCTCTACGAGCCAGTAAAGAGCTACCTACAGCAAAGATTATTTGCTGATGATTTTTAGAGGAACCGGAATGTACTCATCCACTTGTTCGCCTTTTAGCATTTTATCGGCCGTTTCAATGCCAAGTGCACCGATCATGTCTGGTTGTTGAGCAACAGTCGCAGCAAGTTGGCCGCGTTCTACCGCCGCGATACCATCGTCGGTACCATCAAAACCGATGATCATCACCTCTTTGCCTGATGCTTGAACGGCGCGAAGTGCACCCAATGCCATTTCATCATTTTGGGCAAATACGGCTTGAACATCTGGGTTTGCCGCTAGCAGGTTTTCCATTACATTCAAACCTTTAGTGCGGTCAAAATCAGCAGGCTGGCTAGCAAGCAGTTCCATTTCACTGCCTTTCACCGCGTTCATGAAACCTTCTCCACGCTCACGAGCGGCCGATGTGCCGGCAATCCCTTCCAGTTGAATGACTTTGGCTTTTGCACCGATTTTTTCGACGATAAAGTGACCGGCCATTTCACCACCGACTACGTTATCAGAAGCGATGTGGCTCACAACATCACCACGGCTTGCACCGCGATCCAGTGTCAACACTGGCACTTTAGCGCGGTTGGCCATACGAATGGCGTTAGAGACGGCATCAGAATCGGTTGGGTTGATCAAAATCGCTTTAACGCCACGAACGGTTAAGTCTTCTACGTTTGATAGCTCTTTGCTTGGATCATTTTGTGAATCCAAGACGATCAGGTTGTAGCCTAGCTCTTTCGCTTTCGCTTCTGCGCCATCTTTCATGGTGACAAAAAATGGGTTGTTCAGAGTGGATAGTACAATCGCCATGGTGTCTTGCGCATGCGCAGCCACAGAGACAGTGGTGGAAAGTAGAGCAGCAGAGATTAAAGTTGCAAGTTTTTTCATCTTTATAGTCCTTTTTGTAGGGGCCGTTTTAAAGCTAATATGGCTCGCTTTAAAACGGAGGTTTTCTATCGTGTTACTTATTTTTGTTATCCACGAGTACCGCGAGCAAAATAACCACGGCTTTCGCAATCATTTGGTAGTAAGAAGAGACATCAAGCAGGTTCAGCGCGTTATTAAGAAAGCCGATGATCAGCGCCCCAATTAACGTGCCCATAATGCGTCCTTTACCCCCCATCAAGCTGGTACCACCAAGTACGACGGCAGCGATGGCATCCAGCTCATAACCCATACCAGCAGTCGGTTGCGCAGAAGAGAGGCGAGACGTGACGATGATGCCAGCCAGCGCAGCCAATAGACCACAGATGGCGTACACACCAATTTTCACGCGATCCACATTAATACCTGACAATCGAGTCGCAGACTCATTGCCACCTAGCGCGTAAACATAGCGGCCAAAACGTGTATGGTTGAGTAAGTACCAAACCGCAGCAAAGACCACCACCATCATCCACACCGGAACGGGAATACCCAACGCGTAACCTGTACCAAACCAAGCAAAAGCGTCTGCAGTATCGGTAAAACCTGTCGAAATTGGACGCCCATCGGTATAAACCATGGTCACACCACGCAGTAAGGTCATGGTGACTAAGGTGGCAATAAACGCTTGCACTTTACCTTTGGCGATAATGATACCGCTAATCGCACCCAGTGCCGCGCCAGCAAGTAACGCTGTAGGGACTGCGATAATGACAGGAATTTCAAGACCAATCATGGTTGCAGCAAAAGCGCCGCACAACGCCAGTACCGAGCCAACACTCAAATCGATACCTGCCGTTAGAATAACCAAGGTCATCCCCACAGCAATAATGGCGTTGACTGAGGTTTGGCGCAAAATGTTCAGTATGTTGTCAATCGTGAAGAAATTGAGGTTTAAAAAAGAGACAACGACCACTAAAAAAAGCAAAGCAATCAGTGATTTTTGCTCAATGAGCCACTCTTTACTGATCCATTTTCTGCGGTTAGTTTGGGTTGAATTACTCATGCTGTTACTGCTCATGCTGCTTCCTCATTGATCTTTTTGCCTACCGCGCAGGCGAGTAGAATCTCTTGGTTGGCTTGTTTGGCACAAAATTCGCCGCTGATTCGACCTTCATGCATCACCAAAATTCGGTCACTCATCCCTAGCACTTCTGGCATCTCTGACGAGACCAAAATAATACTCATCCCTTCGGCTTTAAATTGGTTAATCAATTGGTAAATCTCTTTTTTGGCTCCCACGTCAACCCCGCGTGTGGGTTCATCCAAAATCAAAACTTTGGGACGTGTCATCAACCCTTTCGCAATCGCTACTTTTTGCTGATTGCCACCGGACAAATTACCAATGATTTGATCACGAGATGGCGTTTTGATGTTGAATAGGCGAATAAAATCTTCCACTGCGATGACTTCATCACTGTGTTGAATCTGTACACCTTTGCTAAATTTATTCAACGCACACAGTGACATGTTCTCTTTCACCGACAGGCCAAGAACCAAACCGTCCCCTTTGCGATCTTCTGAAATATACGCGATACCGTTTGCAAGGCCATCTTGTGGGCTGACTGGGTTGATGGTTTTGTTCTCAAGGTTAATCACGCCTCGCTCACTGGGCAGCGCGCCGTAAATTACTTTCATTAACTCAGTGCGCCCTGCGCCCATTAAACCCGAGACACCGAGGATCTCGCCTCGTTTGAGCGTAAAATTAATGTCATGCACACCTGAGCCCGTGAGGCCTATCACTTCAAGGCAAGTGTCGCCGTGCTTTACCTCAATACGTGGGTACTGTTCTTCTAATTTCCGGCCGACCATCATCTCAATCAGGCCATCTTCATTGGTGTCAGACACTTTGCACTGGCTAATGAATTTGCCATCACGTAACACGGTAATATCGTCACAAATTTCAAAAATTTCTTTCAACCGATGTGAGATATAAACAATGCCGCAACCTTGTTCACGCAGCTCGTTAATCACATTAAATAACGATTCAGTTTCGGTATCCGTCAGCGCATCCGTCGGTTCATCCATGATGATCACTTTCGACTCAAATGAGAGCGCTTTTGCAATCTCAACCATCTGTTGCTCACCAAGGCTTAAGTCACCCAACAAGGTCTTGGAGCTGTGTTTAACGTTTAAACGAGCCAGTAGTTTGTCAGCTGCTTGGTACATTTCATTCCATAAAATTCGCCCCATCGCACCGGTTATCTCTCTGCCTAGAAAAATGTTTTCAGCAATGGTTAATTCCGGAATCAAATTCAACTCTTGGTGAATAATGCTGATGCCCGCTTGCTGTGAATCTCGTGGACCTTTAAAGGCGGCTGGTTTTCCTTGGTAAGTGATAGAACCCGCATCCAATGAATAGATACCCGTCAACACTTTCATTAAGGTTGATTTACCCGCGCCGTTTTCGCCCATCAACGCCATCACGCGGCCGGGGTAAACATTAAGGCTAGCTTTATCGAGCGCTTTCACGCCGGGGAACGCTTTTTCAATCTCACTGAGCGCTAAAATTGCTTGAGTCATAGTGGATCCTCAATCGCGGCTTAAAACACGACGCCTGCTTGAAAAATAACATTCGCATACGGCGTGCATTCGCCAGTTCTTACCACGGCGCGGCTGCGCATAGTGCGCTCTTTAAAATCTTGATGAGAGAGGTAAGTGACAGCAATCGCTTTCTCGCATAACTCCTCTTCCGCTTTCAGCTCAGCCAGCAGCGCTTTGTGATGCTCAGGGCTTACTTGTGTAAACTCTTCAGCAATGATCACACCTTCAATTTGAGATTCAGAAAGAATCACGCGGACCGTGTCAAGAAAACCGGGAATACCGTGAGTTAATGCTAAATCAATACGCTGCACTTCATCAGGAATGGGCAAACCTGCATCACAAATTGTGATTTCATCGGTATGCCCTAAAGTAGCCACCAAGTAAGAGAGTTCTGAGTTTAATAGGGTACTTTTTTTCATTGTTATACCTTCACGTTAGGCTTTATGTTTCGATTTTTGACACCTTTCTATCACTCTTGAATCGTTCAAGAAAATCTCATCGAAACGTTTCGATGAATCCTAGCGTAGCAAAAATAATTTGCACGATGCGAAAATAGGTAATGTGATTTTGATCGTTGATTAGTGAGCTGAGGAGTAAAAAAGGGTGAGGATCATCACTGAGTGATTTGTCATTAGATGCCCATTTTTAGCATAGGATTAACACTGAGACCGTGATTTTCGGTATAGTCACTCCGAACAAAAATCGCATCCATTTGGAACTCAAACATGAAAAAAATAGCCTTGGTATTGTTTACTGCATTCTCACTCGCCGCCTGCTCAGAAGTGGGCAGCGAAGCATGGTGTCAAGATATGAAAGAGAAACCAAAAGGTGAATGGAACGCCGGGCAGGCGGTGGATTATGCAAAGCACTGTGTCTTCCAATCACAAATTGGCAGCGACGCGTGGTGTGAAGATATGAAAGACAAGCCAAAAGGTGATTGGACAGCGAATGAGGCTGGCGACTTCGCTAAGCATTGTATTTTTTAGGATTGGTTTTAAATGCAACGCCTAGCGGTTGCTAGGTGATATATTGCGTCATTTCTGTATGTTTTCCACAAATTATCAGGTTAGAAAATTGTTTTGAAAAACACACTAAACAATCCGTTACAAACGACAAAAGAGCATATAACATTGATTCTTCGATAAAAATTGGCTAAAAATAAGTATCATTTACTATTCCCACAATGAAGTTTATTATTGTCCAATAAATTAATAGTACACACTTCATCAAAATAAGGAGTTCTATAAGTAAACTCAACCTCAGATATATCCACCTTCAAGCCAATAACCCATACACCTGATTCTGCTCCTTTATCTAAAGTAGCATTCACGTTATTTATCTTTTTATTAAGATCACAAAACTCATAGTGATTGCTAGAAGTTACAATATTCACACAAGGCTTATTGATTGGAACATATGCGATTACACTACCTACTTCAAAATCTGAATATGATTTTGCTAAAAATATCAAATTATCTCTATTGGGAAATTCATTAGAATTACAACCAAAAGAAAAAAACAAACATAGAAACAGTATTACTCTTCTCATTCTAGATACTTCCATCTTCTTAAAAATCTATTTTTCGCCTTTGTTATAACATTATCCCATACATTTGTGTCTTTCATGACCAAAGTAAAACTACTATAGTCTTGAGTAATTTTTGCTTCAGCCAATACAGATACATAGTGCATTCTTGTTGCTGAGTAGCTATCTCCACGATACGTAATATCTACAACTACATCTTTCACTCTGCGAGGCATTCCTTCCCAATCGACAACTCCATATGCTTTTTGTACATCTGGCTTTGTAACTAAAATTTTTGTCTTATTTTCAAAATATTCATAGATAGTGTTAAACATAATGTACTGTTGCTTTCTAGTAATAACCAACTCTTCATCGGTTAAATCACTCGACTTCAAGGCACTCAATGCATCACTTTTTGTTTTACCCTCAACACTTAAGAGCCACACGGATAACTTCGGGTTAAGACCCGCGACCTCAAATAAACTTTTCAAATCTAATTTTGATGGGCTTTGCCCATTTGCACCGCTTGGGGGAGACCCTAAATCAAGCCCTCTACCAATTGTAACGCCTGAATTCTCTATCACTTCCCCATTATTATTAGGTACATGAACTTTCCGAGAAAAGAATGGACTTCCTTCAACATCATTCCCCTCGGCATCAAAGGTCAATTGACCTTTTGGTACAGTCAACCATTTCAGATCCATCTCATCATTTTCATAAACCCACCCATCGACCAGCGCTTCATCTAAACCTAACAATGTGCCTTGGCCAACAATACCATCAATGGGGCCAATGCTGTATGACGGATGCGTTTGATGGCTGGGTTGATAACTTTTTTGGAACTGTTCGATGGCCGTTTTGGTTTTATTACCGAAATCACCATCGGCTTGCAAATCAAATTTCATTTTGATTAACGCTTGCTGAATCAAGCTCACTTCTTCGCCATTGTTGCCTTTTCTGAAAGCGCTGGCTTGTGTCTTCGCTAACTTTTCCAGCTCTTCTGAAGCTTTCAACACATCCGATTGTAGCAGTGATGCTTTATCTTCGTTTTGTGCATCCTCTTTTTGGCTCTCTTCCTGAGCGCTCTTTTCTGCCGCCTTAGATTCTGACTGCTTTTGTGGTGATGCAGATGATTTCTGCGCAGCGGATTGTACTGCGGCAGCCTCAAAATGAGTGATCACATTCGCTTGGCCGCTTTGCATGGTCGCGTTAATTGCACTCGCTTGTAATTCGGCCGGAGCTTTCATATCAAGTAGTGGGGTTGCCAACATGGCGGATTGCCCACCATAAGCGCTACCGCTGCCAGCACTTCCGCCAGCATTAAGGTTAATCGCAGGACCAACGATGTGCACGCCACCAGCATCCACTTTGACAAAGCTGCCACCCGCTTTTAAAGTCACTTCAGCCCCAGCTTCTACAACGATTTTAGCTCCCGCTTTAAGGCTGATTTCGCGCCCTGTTTGTATCGCGGTCAATTTGGCCACTTTATGCTGTAATGACCCGCTAATCTCTACACTGCTATCTTTGGTTATGTTATCGCGGCTTTCGCCCTCCACCGTGAGGTGGTGGTTATGTTTAACGTGCGTGAATTGGTCGTTATCCACCGTGAGGTGCTGGTCGTGCTTGATGTGCGCCGTGGCATCATTGAGCACCAAAGCATCTAAGTCTTTTTGCGCGTGTAGGTAGATTTTCTCTTGCGCCGCTTGGTCTTCAAAGCTCAGCTCGTTAAACCCTTCTCCTTGGTGCGTTTCACTGCGCAGCACGGTTTTGGTTTTATTATCCGGCAGTGTGTACGGCGCTTTGTTGGTCGCATGGTAGGTACGGCCTGTCACTATCGGTTGGTCTGGGTCGCCGTTAAGAAACGAGACGATGACTTCATGACCAATGCGCGGAATGGCTATCATGCCATATTGGCTGCCAGCCCAACCTTGTGAGACGCGCACCCAGCACGAGCTGTGTTCATCGCCGTTGGAATATCTGTCCCACGGGAAATGCAGTTTGACGCGGCCATGTTCGTCGCAGAAGATTTCTTCGCCGTCAGGGCCCACGACTAACGCCATGCAAGGGCCATCCACTTGAGGTTTGGCTTGCGGTGTCGCACGCCACGTGACATCAGCAGGAATGAGCGTGAATTGGTTGCTGTACGTGGTCGCGCCACTGCCGCCCTCTTCTTCCAATGCTTGTGGCTGACGCCCTTGATGATGCACTTGCACTACAACCCAATCGCGGTTCGCGCTGTCGTCAAGATGCTCTTGTAAGTCGAACTTTGTGCCCGCTTGCAGGCCAGGATGGTTACTTTTTCCGCTCGCGGTACGCGCTTCTCGTCGTAAGTACTCTAAGCGAATTTGATTAAAGGCTTTGCCGCTGACGTCGTCTTTAAAGCGACCCGGTGCATCAAAGTGCTCGTAGGTCGCTTGCTGGTAATCCATCTC
>NZ_CAWPJH010000014.1:0-50614 GCF_963888445.1 Vibrio sp. B1-2 | reverse complement strand
AATTGACTGTGCCAAAATCAAGTAAACTTGATTCTGATTGGTCACTCAGTTCATTGATAAATCTTTTTTGATTATCATCAACGAGTGCCCACACAGATTGATAGGTTTATATTGTTAAAGAGCGTTCCTGTCGAACAAGACCGTTAAGTCCGTGTCGCTAGGGGTGCGAATAATACGCTTTAGGTTTTAAGAGTCAAGAGTTATTTTTAACTATCTTTCTCTTTCAACTAGTAACTCGTTTGTGAGGGTTGCCTCACTCCGTGTCAGTGAGGCGGCATTATAGGGGGGTTTTACAATGTGACAAGTTCTTTTTTAAAATCATCTTTCATTCGCTTAAAAAGCCACCAATGTCGCGTTTTATTGAATAAAACTTCAACATTTGAAGGTTATCACAGCAATTGGTTGGAAAAACACCAAGCATAAACGTAAGATTGATGTGTCTATTTTGTTAATCCTAGACATCCTTCTTCTTTTACTTGATATGTAGTATTCCAATATGAACTCTAATAAATCGATTTTACTGGTTGCATCTCTTGCAATAATAGGCGCAATCCTTTTTTCTCTGGTCGCGCTTTCTCCCGCAATTACTTTTGTTCTTGGTGTTGTCTCTTCCGCTCTTGTTTTTAAATTTTTTGGCAGCAAAACGCTAACCGATGATGAGGAGTCAAAACTCTCAACGAAAACACTGTATGTCGGTAACTTGCCATACAAAGCGAATGAAGCTCATGTTCGTGAACTTTTTGCCAAATATGGAGAAGTCTTTGCCGTACGTTTGATGAAAGATAAGCGAACGGGCAAAAGGCGTGGATTTGGCTTTGTTGTGATGGCTTCTGCAAATGTAGATGGCGCTATTTCAGCTTTGAATGAGAAAGACTATATGCAGCGTACATTGAAAGTACGTGTGGCGAATGATCCTAAACATCCTGATGACGATATGTTTGAACAGGAGTAAAACCTAAGTGAGCTAATCGGCTATTGAGCGCGCTTTCTTCCCAAGGAGGTGCGCTTGATAATACCCTGTGTTGTTTGATTTTGCATTGTGGCTCGCTTTTCACGCCCAATAGCTCTTGCACGCGGCGAGCAATAGCTTCTCCGGAATCAACTAGCACGACATTCTTCCCTAATACGGCTTGGATCTCTTCTTTCATTAATGGGAAGTGTGTACAGCCAAGGACCGCCACATCAATACGGTTCACCAAAGGGCTAAGAATCTCTTTTAATTCTGCAAGATCGACAGCTTTGCCCCTCAATTTTTCTTCTGCCATATCTACTAAGCGTGTTGACCCTAGCAATTCAACATTCTTGTCAGATGAGAAATCTCGAATCAAATCGTGAGTGTATTGACGAGTGATAGTCGCTGGGGTAGCAATGAGTCCCACGGCTTTATTTGCCAGTGACGAGGCCGGTTTAATCGCAGGGACAACCCCCACAACTGGTACAGCAAGACAAGAACGCAGCTTGGGTAAGACGATGGTGCTTGCGGTATTACAAGCAATAACGACCAAATCAATGCGCTCTTTCACAACGACATCGCTTACCAACCTAACCACACGCTTAATTAACACCTCTTGATTGAGCTCTCCATAAGGATAAGCTTCATTGTCAAACAGGTAGATGTAGTTTAATTGTGGTAGTTTGGCTTGGACCTCTTGATAAACCGATAACCCACCAACACCAGAGTCAAAGATAAGCACATTAAGCTGAGACGGTTGCGACACTCTGAGCACCTTATAATGAAAACGTTCCGATCATACTCGCTCTTTATCAATTGGCAATGCTCTTGCTCGGTATCTTTGGTGACAAAAACGTTCCCCCAGTTGGAGATGCGTCAACTCTAACTCCAGTGTTCCACCCAAAAAACAGGGCGCGTCGGTGACCAGTGTATGAAACTCGCCATTTTCGCCACACGGGTCAACCTTTGCTGGTAAAGAATCAATAAACGCTCGTCCATAAGGTTGTCCACAATAGTCTGGCGTGAGGCTGTGACCATCTGTCGTCATCACCATGGTTTGGATGCCGCGATTTATGATCTCTCGCGCAAGAGCGCTACTATCTTCGCCTAACAAGGGCAACACACACTCCCAGCCAGCCGGTTCAATATAGCTTTTGCGATACTGCGCAATACCGTTACAGAACATATCGCCAAAAGCAACGGCGTCTATCTCTAATCCACTTTGTTTTAATGCGCTGATGATGGTCGATTGATAAAGCTCGTTACTTGGAAATACGGCAGGCAGCTCTATTTTGACAACGGGTAATTTTAAAAGTCGTGCTTGTAGCTCAATTACATACAAAGGGGTGGCTTGAAAGGGCACTTCATCTTCAACATAAGTGGTAAAAATGCCCACCACACAATAACGGCTATCTTCCAGTAATCGCTCTAAAGTGAGGGTTGAATCTTTTCCACTAGACCAACTGACAATAACGTTCTTTTTCATCATCACACTCGCAAAGTAAAAACCGCCCACTGGCGGTTTCAAAAATTAGAATTGATAAGCAACGTTGAGGTAATAAGCTCGCTCTGGCGCTTTGTAACCAATCGCCGTTTCATACTGCTCGTTAAATACGTTATCGATTCGACTGCGAACAATCAGATCATCATTCATCCAGTAGCCAACCGACATATCCCATAAGTTGGTTGCGGAAATGTAGTCGTCACTCATGGGCGATGCTGTTGGAAGATCAAGCCGTTTGCCTGTGTAAGTATAGGTAGCGTTAAACTCAAACTTACCGAGATTCATTGAGCTGATCCATTTATAATTTTGCTTTGCACGACGTGCCAGTTGGACATCGTTATCATCTTTGTGATCTTTAAACTCAGCCACAACCGTATGGTTAACAGGCCCAGTATCAAAGTTCACATCAAACTCTAAGCCTTTAATCCGAGCATCAGTGTTGTCTGAATACCAGTCACCTGAAGAAGAGGCTGGTTTATACCAAATGATGAGGTTATCCACTTTGTTGTCATAAGCCGACAGATTCCATCTTGCAAACGAATAGACACCCGAGATACCGAGCTCTACATTTTTTGACTCTTCCGGTTGCAAGTCTGGAGTAGTGCTTAAATCTGAATACGTTGGTGCCTTAAAAGCAGTACCGTAAGTAGCGCGCACAAAATGAGCTTCGTTAAGTTGATACCCAGCCGCCACAGACCAAGTTGTATAATTGTCATACTGATCGTATTCGTCATAGCGAATATTGGATTCCAACACCCAGCGATTGACATATAACCGACCAGAAGCGAACGCACCTTTGGTATCTCGGCTTTCACCCGCTAATTTATGAGCACTGCCACGATTTTTCGCGTCATCGGCAAGGCGTTCACGGCGAGCATCAATACCTGCACCGATTTCCGATGTTGATGTCAGTTGGTAGAGATTGGCCCACTGCAGCTGCGTAAGACTGATATTGGCCTTAGTGCTGGCATTTGCCCGACCTTCCGCCAGTGAATAATCTAAGTTCTCAGTTTGCTGGTAGTTCAAACTGACCAAGCTTTTTAACTGTTCATTGTGATAATTCAGTTGGCCAGTAACGCTTTCATTTTGTGAGTAACCCTGTTTAACCGAACCATAAGAGTCATATTGAGCATCACTGTCAAACCAGCTTGCAGAAACATAGCCAAGCCAATGCTTACTTAATTGATGCTCATAACCAGCTATCAGGTTTTGGCTATCAAAACCATATTGGGGACCGTTTCCCGTCTTTTTAATATCATAGCCATCGGTTTGTTCAAAACCTGCCGCTACTTGGATATGCCCTTGTTCGTTCACATCCGCTTTAGCCACTATATCGGCTTTTTTAGACGCAAGGCTGCCAATGCCCAGCGCTAATTGTTTAGCATCATCGCCTCGGTGAGAGCGAGTGATAATATTGATCACACCGCCAATCGCATCAGAACCATAAACTGACGCACTCGGACCACGAATAACCTCTAGGCGTTCCACTAAACCAATCGGAAAACGATTAATCGCCACACCACCTGCAGATGAATTGATACGAATACCATCCACCAATACCAACACATGATCACTGTTCGTTCCGCGCATAAAAATAGACGCATTGTGTCCTCGCCCACCATTTTGGGCGATTTCCACGCCGGGGACTCGGCGTAATACTTCGGTTAATGAGTTGGCTTGATACTGTTCGATCTCTTCACGTGACACAACGGTTACTGAAGAAAGAACTGAGGATTCGATTTGCTCGAAACGGTTAGCCGTCACCACGAGCGACTCTTCAGTGTTTTGAGCATAAGAAGAAAATGAGGCATACGGAAGCAGCGATGCTACAGCCGCCGCTAAAAGGGATTTATTCATATTGTGATCCTAATTCGCGTAAGTCCTACCAAATCAACCAAACGGTGGCATAGATTTGGCTGCTGGCAGGTATTCGGACTCGAGAGCTCTTGACCTACTAACCCGACTTCCCACAGCATTTTCCTGCAGTGTCATATTAGGTGTTCGTTCTCTCTTACCGCTGCGCGTCAGTTCTGGATTCACACCAGATTCCCTTTTCGGCCATCTATACCGCTAGATAGCACCAGCTGAGGGCGATACTATGGCTCTATTGATAATTTGTCTAGTACTGATTGGTGTCAGCTATTTTTGTTAGCTCGCAATTAATGACTAATTCAGGACAAAACTGGACAAGCGCGAGGGATTGAATAAAATCTGCGCTCTTTATTATTTGAATGCACCATACCCAAGCAAAGGTAATACCATGGCGACTCTTGATGTAAACCCACAACACTACCAGCAACAGTTGGCGGAAAAGACCGAGCGTCTGACCCAAATGTTCGCACAATACAACATGCCTCAGTTGGAAGTGTTTGAATCACCAGAGCAGCATTACCGTATGCGTGCAGAATTTCGAGTTTGGCACGAAGGTGATGAGCTTTATTACATCATGTTCAACCAAGAAACGCGTGAAAAATACCGCGTTGACCAGTTTCCTGCGGCCAGTCGTTTAATTAATGATTTGATGCCACTTTTGGTCGATGCACTTAAAGGCAGCGACCCACTGCGTCGTAAACTTTTCCAAGTGGATTTTCTCTCCACTCTTAGTGGTGAAGTACTGGTTTCTCTGCTTTATCATCGCCAACTCGATGAAGAATGGATAACCCAAGCAAAAGCATTAAAACAGCGTCTCAATGATGAGGGATTCAACCTCAATTTGATTGGCCGTGCACGTAAAATGAAAGTCGTGCTCGATCGAGATTTTGTGATTGAGAAACTGAACGTACATGGTCAAAGTTACATTTATCAACAAGTGGAAAACAGTTTTACTCAACCAAACGGTACTGTTGCGCAAAAAATGTTGGAATGGGCCGTTGACTGCACGCAAGAGAGCCAAGGCGATTTATTGGAGCTCTACTGTGGGAATGGTAACTTTTCACTGGCATTGGCGAAAAATTTCGAGCGAGTGCTCGCAACCGAATTAGCCAAACCTTCTGTTGATTCCGCGCAATACAACATTGCGGCGAATAAAATAGACAATGTGCAAATCATCCGCATGTCTGCCGAAGAGTTTACTCAAGCGATGGAAGGTCAACGTGAGTTTCGTCGTTTACAACAAGCGGGAGTTGATCTCAAAAGCTATCGTTGCAACACCATTTTTGTTGACCCACCGCGCTCGGGTATGGATATCGATACCTGTAAAATGGTGCAAGGCTACGAGCGGATTGTGTATATCTCCTGCAACCCAGAAACCTTAAAAGAGAATTTAGACACTCTATGTGAAACACACAAAGTGACTCGTTTCGCTCTATTCGACCAATTTCCTTACACCCACCACATGGAAGCAGGTGTGATGCTGGAGAAAATTAAATAAGACTTTTAATCGGTATTTAAATTTCGATTTAATCGGCTTTCACGCATTCGTACTGACAACATTACCTATCATGCTGCTCGCTCTGACTAACGGTTTAATCAGAGCGGGCGATGCAGAGCCCATACGATAACCGTTGAGATCACCGCTTACCTTCTGCCCCCAATGCAGAATCTCTGCATACTCACCCAATTCTACAATCAGTAGAACCTGCGCACCGGTTAATTCAATCAATGGTTATCTGTCATTTTGTCTGACTTTGAAGCAGGAAATCACATCGCATCACAATGAATAGAACAAAATAATCGGTGAGCCAAACTAAATGCATGGGAACGTTTACAGATTGATTTTGATATAAACATCAGATCCAAAGCCAATCTCATCAAGGAAAGTTCATCACTCGCCGTTAAAACTGCTTAAAAACACATTCAAGAGAGGATGATCACACGAAAGAAGAATAAATCCGTTATTACTATGAAAATGTAAACTCCACAATGGAAACGTTTCCACATTTTATTTACACTGAGTAGCAAGCTAGGACTCAAAAAATAAAACGATTAGCTACTTTATGTATGGCACTGTTTTTGGCCGCGTTAGCGTCGATTACTAGAGCAAAAAAGTCATCCATTACGGTATTCACTACCGTAGCGCAACACGGTTAGAAACAAAAAATCAAGTAGGAAAACCATGAAGGCATTTTCAGATATTCTCCAACGACGTGACTGGGAAACCCCACAATCAGTGAATATTCACTGCTTAAAAGCACACAGCCCACTTTCCAGTTACCGAGATATTGACCATGCCCGTGACGGCGTTTACGCCCAACGTCAATCGCTGAATGGCCAATGGAAATTCAAAGTGTTCGACTCGCCCGAACAAGTCGAAGGCGAGTTTATTCAAACCAAATTCAATGATACGAACTGGGATGAAATAACGGTTCCTTCCAACTGGCAGCTACAAGGCTACGACAAACCAATTTACACCAACGTAAAATACCCTTTTGAAGTAAACCCTCCATTCGTGCCCGCCGAAAACCCGACAGGTTGTTACCGCACTACGATTTCCCGCTCAGAAGCCGATCTTGCCAATACCCAGCGCATCATCTTCGATGGTGTGAACTCAGCATTCCACCTATGGTGCAACGGCACTTGGGTGGGATACAGCCAAGATAGCCGCTTGCCTTCCGAATTCGACTTATCGCCCTACCTAGTGGCTGGCGAGAATACACTTGCCGTGATGGTGATGCGTTGGTGTGATGGCAGCTACCTAGAAGACCAAGACATGTGGTGGCTAAGTGGTATTTTCCGCGACGTAACTTTGCTTTCTAAACCGCAACACTGCATTGAAGATGTATTCGTCACGCCAGATTTGGATGCGTGTTATCGCGATGGTTCACTATCAATCGTGACGCACATTTCAGCGCCAGATTGTTACCAAGTGCAAGTGCAGCTCTTTGATGGTGAATGCGCGGTGACTGAGCCGCGAATTGATCGCCCGCACAACCGCCGTATTGACGAGCGAGGCACATACGATGACGTGGTATTTCAAACATTGCATGTGCGTGAGCCAAACAAATGGAGCGCAGAAACCCCCAATCTATACCGCCTAGTCATTTCCCTATTAGATGAAAACGGCATGCATCTAGAGAGTGAAGCCTATCATGTGGGCTTTCGCAAAGTGGAAATCACTGATGGTCAGTTGAAACTCAACGGCAAGCCTTTGCTGATCCGTGGCGTTAATCGTCATGAGCATCATCCAGAGCTTGGGCATGTGATGACAGAAGAAGACATGATCCGCGACATCTGTTTGATGAAGCAATACAATTTCAACGCGGTACGTACAGCGCACTACCCAAATCACCCTCGTTGGTACGAACTGTGTGACCAATACGGCTTGTACGTGTGCGATGAAGCGAACATCGAAACCCATGGCATGCAGCCGATGAATCGCCTTTCGAGCAATCCACAATGGGCGCACGCATACATGAGCCGCTACACCCAAATGGTGATGCGCGATAAAAACCATCCTTCTATCATCATCTGGTCTTTGGGTAACGAGTCTGGCCACGGCAGCAACCACAATGCGATGTACGCTTGGTCGAAAAACTACGATCCGTCGCGCCCTGTTCAATATGAAGGTGGCGGTGCCAATACCGCTGCAACCGACATTATTGCGCCTATGTACGCCCGAGTGAATACAACGATTGCAGATGAAGCAGTACCAAAATGGCCAATCAAAAAATGGATTTCTCTACCCAACGAAACTCGCCCACTGATCTTATGTGAATACGCCCACGCAATGGGTAACAGTTTGGGGAGTTTTAATGAATATTGGGATGCATTCCGCGAGTTTCCTCGCCTTCAAGGCGGCTTTATCTGGGATTGGGTAGACCAAGGCTTGAGCCAATGGGATGAGAACGGCCAACACTTCTGGGCTTACGGTGGCGATTTTGGCGATAAAATCAATGACCGCCAGTTCTGCATTAACGGGTTGATCTTCCCAGATCGCACTGTGCATCCAACATTGGAAGAAGCCAAATACTGCCAGCGTATGATTCGCGTGTCGCTGCAAGAACAAGTGAAAGGATTCTGTCATCTATTAGTAACTAACGAAAACCTATTTCGTGCAACGGACAACGAGCAATTGAACTGGTCACTTTTGGAAGATGGCAAATTGGTTCAATCTGGCTCAGTGGTGCTAAACATCAAAGCCGATAGCCAAGCAACCGTAGAGATTGCTTTTGAATTTACACCTAAAGCAGAAGCGCGATACCACTTGAATACTGACATCACCTTAGTGGCTGAAACACTTTGGGCACCCGCGGGACATGTAAGCGCTTCTGAGCAATTTGCGCTACGCAATACCTCAGGTCTCGCCATGCCTAAATTGGAAACGCAACCAGCCCCAGCGATAAGCCAGCAAAAAGGCATGATCGTAGTCACCAGCCTAGATGAGAAACATCAATGGTGCTGGGATAGTCAAACAGGCTTGATGATTGATTGGCAAGTCGATGGCAAAGCGCAAATGCTGGCGGCACCGCAAGATAACTTCTTCCGTGCGCCACTGGATAACGATATTGGTGTGAGTGAAGTGGATAACGTAGATCCAAACGCTTGGGTATGTCGTTGGGATATGGCTGGTATTGGCCAATGGAAACGCGAATGTGTCAGTTGCCATAGCGACATGTTGGCGCATGCCGTACAAGTAACATCAACTTTCGCTTACCAATTCAACGGTGCCGTGCAAGCCATCACCACTTGGACGCATACGCTGAAAAACAGTGGCGAAATGCAGCTGACCGTTGATGTGACACTTGCCGATGATCTACCACCCATGCCACGTATCGGCTTGGAGCTGCAATTGCCATTGCATGAGCAGGGTACACCAATTACTTGGCAAGGTTTAGGTCCGTTTGAGAACTACCCAGACCGCCTATCTGCAGCACGTTTTGGCTTGCACACGCAAACGCTAGAAGAGATGCACACTCCGTACATTTTCCCAACAGACAGTGGATTACGTTGTGGTACTCAATGGCTGCAAGTGAACGAACTGGCGATATCTGGCGATTTCCAATTTAGTGTCAGTCAATATGCTCAACAGACGCTGGCAAAAGCAAAACACACCTGTGATTTAATGGCAGAAAAAACCATTTATGTGCGCCTAGACCATCAGCACATGGGCGTGGGTGGTGATGATTCTTGGAGCCCTAGTGTGCACAAAGAATTCCAGCTAACTGGCAACAATTACGTTTACCGAATATCGTTCAAAGCAATTTCGCATCGTATTTAAAAACGCACCGATAACGGCTATCGCCACTTACAACGATTACGTGGCAGCGGGATGCATGACGCTACGACAAGAAAACGGCGTCCACATCCCTGTGATATGTCTTTGATAGGCTTCGATGAAGGTCACATCGCACGCTATATCTACCCAGCCATTGATGACTTAGTCGGTGCGATGGCGACCAAGAAAACCCAATTTTCTTCCAACCCAGAGTAGCAACAACAGCAATACGAGAATGGCGAAAAAGTTAGAACCAGAATCTGGATATTGTGCTTTGATAAATGCCGAATGACCAAAAGCACCGACAAAGAAACAGGCAAGCGCTACCAATGGAAGATCTTCCGCCACCGGATGGCGCAAATATTCTTGATACAACGCCTGCACAGAAAGCACTAATGCAATCAATGGGAAAATGGAGAACGGAACTTGGCTAATGCTTACCCAAGACAACAAGGCATCGCCGCACATACCTGCGATGAGCGCTAGCACAAGTGTTTTTCTTTCCGAACCACGATGGGTTGTGTTGTTTTCATTCGACATTACTCTATCCCCCCTTTGAGCCGATTACGTTCACGTTCTTTGCGATACCAAAATGCCCCTTTGGCTAGCATTCGCAACTGCATGATCAAACGTTCAGCAAGCTCATCTCGCTCACGTCGATCTAAATCTAAAGCTTCAGCGCCGGAGCTGAACACCAAAATAACGGAAGCTTCGGCCTGAGTTAATGCCTCGTCACGGCCCATGCCTGTCGTCATCAAATACTCGGTAAGCTCTGCGGAAAAGTGCTGTATTTCTCGCACTACCGCGGCACGAAACTCGCAAGAAGTACCTGAGCGTTCTCGCAGTAATAAGCGAAACACATTGGGACTACTTTCAATAAATTCCATGAAGGTTTCAACCGACGTGCGAATCACACTGCCTTCTTTGACAATACGCTGCCGTGCTTGGCGCATCAATTGGCGCAGCAGTAAACCGCCTTCATCAACCATGGTTAAACCCAACTCATCCATATCTTTAAAATGTCGATAGAATGAGGTGGGCGCAATCCCCGCCTCGCGGGCCACTTCTCGTAAACTTAAGTTAGAAAAACTCCGATCGGCACTTAATTGGCTAAATGCTGCATCAATCAATGAACGACGTGTTTTTTCTTTTTGTAATGCGCGAATTCCCATCGATTTCATATTAAGTCGCTTCTCTTTTACTATCTGAGCCATACTATAACGTGATTGAGTACGTTGTCTAAGCCACAACATCGCCTCTTTGGACAAAGTGACCAATTAAACAGTCACCTAACCTAATTTCAATCACTCGCCACAGTAAGATGGGCAAAGCAATAGCATAAAGTGGCATTTTCACCTCTCGAGCGTGATCCTCTCCACTCTCTGATGGCAACATCGTTTACCGCACTGATGGATCAGTTAAAATCTCGCTACAGCAATGTTAAACAAATACAACAAGGAATAGAGTATGGCGAACCAAAACCACTTCGATGTCATCGTAATTGGTAGCGGCCCAGGCGGAGAAGGCGCCGCAATGGGTTTGACTAAAGCGGGGTTTAATGTCGCCATTATCGAAAAAGAGAGTAGTGTTGGCGGAGGTTGTACCCATTGGGGCACCATTCCCTCCAAGGCGTTACGCCATGCGGTCAGCCGCATCATCGAATTCAACAGTAACCCTCTATTTTGTAAAAACAACACCAGTATTCATCTCACTTTCTCTGATATTTTAGGCCATGCTAAATCTGTGATTGATAAACAGACGCGCTTGCGCCAAGGCTTTTACGATCGCAATCAGTGTACGCTGATTTTTGGTAACGCTAAGTTTACCCACAAAAACACCGTGGCGGTTACGCACGCTGACGGCAGCATCGAAAAATACAGCGCCGACAAATTTGTGATTGCGACTGGCTCACGCCCTTATCAACCTGATGATGTTGATTTTACTCATGAACGAGTTTATGACAGCGATTCGATTCTCTCGCTTAAACACGATCCTCGCCACATCATCATTTATGGCGCAGGCGTCATTGGTTGCGAATACGCTTCGATTTTCCGCGGATTAGGGGTCAAAACCGACCTCATCAATACCCGTGACCGCTTGCTGTCGTTTCTGGATAACGAAACGTCTGATGCACTCTCGTACCATTTTTGGAACAGCGGCATTGTGATTCGTAATGATGAAACCCATGAAAAGATTGAAGGCACTGACGATGGTGTGATCGTTCACTTGCAATCGGGCAAAAAAATGAAAGCCGACTGTATCTTGTACGCCAATGGACGCACGGGCAACACTGACAAATTGAACCTCAAAGCGGTGGGCCTGAATGCCGACTCACGTGGCCAACTGGCCGTCAATCGTAACTATCAAACCTCGGTGGAGCACATCTACGCAGTCGGTGATGTAATTGGCTACCCAAGCCTGGCGAGCGCAGCCTATGATCAAGGTCGATTTGTCGCTCAAGCGATTGCTCATGGTCAAGCGCAAGGGCACTTAATTGATGACATTCCAACTGGGATTTACACCATTCCTGAAATCAGTTCAGTGGGCAAAACAGAGCAAGAACTCACCGCGGCCAAAATTCCGTATGAAGTTGGCCGCTCTTCGTTTAAACACCTCGCACGAGCACAAATTTCTGGCAAAGATATCGGCAGCTTGAAAATTTTGTTTCACCGAGAGACAAAAGAAATTTTAGGTATTCATGTGTTTGGAGAACGCGCGGCTGAAATCATCCATATCGGACAGGCAATTATGGAGCAAAAAGGCGAAGCCAATACCCTCGAATATTTCGTCAATACCACCTTCAATTATCCAACCATGGCCGAAGCCTACCGCGTGGCGGCGTTAAATGGCCTGAATCGATTGTTCTAATCATCGACCTAATTCTGCCTGCTAATAGAATGAAAGCCGCTAACGAGTGCGGCTTTCTTTTTGGTAACCTAGTAAGTGAAATACTTAGGGATAGATTCGGTGATCAAGTGAGAAAAACACCGCGTCGCCATTGTGAGATAAAGACCACACCTAAACTGATGCCGCGCATCGCCATAAAGCTGATCATCGCCATCCACAGGGCGTGATTACCCAAAGACTGAGCCAGATAGAAAACGCTGAAAAAACTGCACATCGCGACAAACATGCTGTTGCGCATCTCTTTACCTTTGGTCGCGCCGATAAAAATACCATCCAATAAAAAACACCACATCGCGGTTAACGGCATCGCCACCAGCCACGGTAGATAACGGTTAGCCGCTTGCTGAACTGCGTTAATGTTAGTGATCAGCGTGATCAACGCCGATCCCCACACCGCAAACATCACCGTTAACGCTAAACAGATTAGCGCACTCCAGAAAAAACTGCCGATCAGAGCACTTTTGAGCTGCGCCTCACTTTTTGCACCAATCGCTTTGCCAACCATGGCCTCCATCGCATAGGCAAAGCCATCCATGCCATAAGAGATCATCATCAAAAAACTCATTAAGACAGCGTTAGCCGCCACAGTTTGATCGCCAAAAGCCGCCCCTTGAAAGGTCATAAAGCTAAACGCCGCCTGCAAACAGAGTGAACGCAGGAAAATATCGCGATTCAATTTCACAAAGCGGCTAAGACCTTGTGTCACTAAAACACCTAGCTGCAGTGGCGAAGGGAGTTGATGCCGCAACCAATAGCGCCAAACACACAGTAAGCCAAAGCTCATGCCCGCATAATCGGCGATAACCGATGCCAGCGCAGCACCTTCCACTTTCCAGCCGAAACCCAACACAAACAGAATATCCAACGCGATGTTGGTTAAGTTAGTGATGATTACCATCCACATTGGCGCTTTGGCATTTTGCGTGGCTAACAGCCAGCCGAGCAGTACAAAGTTGGCCAATGCGGCGGGCGCACTCCACGCTCGAATCACAAAATACTGCAACCCATATTGCTTTACTTGCTCACTGGCACTGCTGGCTGAAAAAATCGCATCGCCAATCCATCGATGCAGAATCAAAAACAACAACGCAAATGCCAGTGCCATCAAGAGCCCTTGCAACAAGACTAACGCCAGTTTTTGTGGCGATTGTTCACCGTATGCTTGCGCCGCAAGGCCTGTGGTCGACATTCTTAAAAAGCCGAGTAACCAGAAAGTGACACTGACTACCGTACCGCCGAGTGCCACACCACCTAAATACCAAGCGTGTTCCAGATGACCGATCACCGCCGCATCAACTAAACCTAACAGCGGTACAGTAATATTGGACAGCACCATAGGTATCGCCAGTAGCAACACTTGTCGATGTACGGAACGGTTCGATAACGTTTGTAAAATAGATTGCAACACGTTGACCTCTCATGGGTGAGAGCAAAGTGTAGCGGAGTGATAGGAGGACGGCTAGCGGTTACTCACCAACGGACATAAACTAAAACGGGTGTTAAGCGCAGCTTGTAAACCATCACCTTACTTAACCAACGTTGCCATAATTTCCAGCGGCCACAATGTTGATCGAGCGGTGAAAACGTTTTTGCCGACGAAGCCCAAGGCAAGACATTGAGTACCGCTTCGGTTGGATTAGCAAAACCATGTCCATAATGGCCTGAGCCCATTTTCTGACCTAAAGCGGAAGCAGTTTTGTCTCCAGCCAGCATTAAACAAGCCGCCGCATTAGAAAAATGCAAACCCAATGCGCGGATAAAATAGGTGAGTTGCTGCGCCGTACAATCTAATAACGCATGCTCACAAACGATTAAAACGGCTGAGGATTCCGCAATAGGCAATGCATCCAACCACTGAAGATCATCGACACTGCCACACACATGTTGATAACGCTCACTGCGATGAAACAATTTCTGCCGCCACAGCAGGTTTTCGGTGATATCGAGTTCTATCCAATGGCAACGCCCGTTATCTACCCGATAAAAACGGGTATCTAACCCTGCACCGACATTAATGATCCATCCATCAGGGTTGCGCTCAATAAACGCGCGCACTTGTTGATCGCACAATTGCGTTAAGGTGGCATGCAGTAATTGTTTTTGATCGATATCACCGCTTAAACATTCGGGGGCTAAGTGACAGCTCTGGCAGGCTTTTGCAGCGATCGGATCATACACTAACCCGTTATCAACCAAACTTTCGCGGCTACGAAACCACAACGGTTGAACTAAATTGGTTGGAATATGATGACGTGGGGTTAGTGAATGTTTATCGGTAGGCATTACCATCTTCCTTATGTCGCAACTCGATGTAACAACAAAGAAGATGATAATGAATATCAGTTAGAATAACAAGTTATTGAGAATGGATCTCAATAATAAATCACATCCAATCGGTATTGCGAATAATACCGACGGCCACACCTTCAATGGTGAGCTGCTGAGATTTAAGATCCACTTCAATCGGTGAGAACGCTTCATTCTCTGCATGCAATAACACGGTAGAGCCTTTGCGTTCTAGACGTTTTACCGTCACATCATCTTCAACACGCGCCACCACCACTTGCCCATTACGCACATCTTGTGTTTTGTGCACCGCGAGTAAGTCACCGTCCATAATGCCAATATCTTTCATACTTTCGCCTTGCACACGCAGTAAGAAATCCGCTTGAGGGCGAAACATATTGGGATCCACTTGGTAATGCGCTTCGACATGCTCTTGCGCCAAAATAGGCTCTCCCGCCGCGACTCGACCAATTAAAGGCAGGCCAAGATCTTCTGGCTCATTGGCAGCTTCAAGTAAGATACGCAACCCACGAGAGGCACCCGGAATAATTTCAATCGCTTGTTTACGAGCCAGTGCTTTTAAATGCTCTTCTGCGGCATTGGCGGAACGAAAACCCAGCTCGCGTGCGATTTCAGCGCGAGTCGGTGGCATTCCGGTTTCGTCGATCTTACTGCGGATAAGATCAAATACTTGTTGCTGGCGGGGCGTTAACGGCTTCATATCTCACCTGTCTGTTTATACAGTTAACTGTGAGTATATCCAGTAATCGAATAAATGGAAGAGCGGACGCTTATTTTTTGGCTATTTACAAAAAATGCCGCAATCGATCGATAAATACCTCACCGATTCACTCACCGCGCTCGCAAGTGATGCTGTTTTACTAAACAATAATGATTAAAAGGTTTGACCAGTTTCTGGTATCCTTGCGGCTCAAAAATAGCTAGCCGCTTCGGCGCATATCGATTTCTCTGAGTATCAACTCACAGGGAAATGGACATGCGCTTAAGCATATTGAAATATTCTTGAGGCGACGACCTTTATGTCTTCTGGACACTCATTATCTCGTTCACTACTAAAATTACCTTTGTCTGCGTTGGTCAAAGGCACGGCGATCCCTTCTAATCCAATAGAAGACCACGGCATTGATATTCACAAGCCGATTGTTTACGCCTTACCTTTTCGCTCAAGTGTTGATTTGCTCACCTTGCAAACTCACGCCAAAGAACTGGGTTTACCTGATCCGCTGCAACCACTTGAGCTAAACGGCAAAAGTTTTGCCCGTTATGTTTTCATCTCGGCGCGCCCAACCTTGATGCGCAATGATCAGCACGTTCCTAGTGACTCTATCGCTCTTTTTTCTGAACTGCTTGAGCTACATAAGTTTGATACGGAATTGGACGTTCAAATGATCCCAGCGACGGTGCTTTGGGGACGTAAACCAGGTAAAGAGGGGCAAGAGAAACCCTATCTCCAAGCCTTAAATGGCCCACAAAAAGCACTCGCGGTAATTTTTGCTGGACGCGATTGCATGGTGCGCTTTAGCCCCGTCGTTTCACTGCGCTATATGGCTGATTCACACGGCACCGACGAATCTATCGCGCATAAATTGGCACGAGTGGCTCGTATTCATTTCTCTCGCCAAAAGCTGGCAGCTTCTGGGCCAAATTTGCCCAATCGCCAAGCGCTGTTTAACCGCCTAATTAAATCACAAGCGATTGAAAAAGCGATTGAAGATCAAGCGAAAGCCAACAATATCTCCCTCGAAAAAGCGCGCAAAGAAGCGCATGACATCATGGATGAGATTGCCGCTGATTTCTCTTACTCCTTAATCAAGAAAGGAGAGCGCATACTGGGCTGGTTATGGAACCGCATTTACCAAGGGCTTAATATAAATAATGCCGCCACCGTGCGTCGCCTTGCGCAAGATGGACACGAGATTGTCTATGTCCCTTGCCACCGCAGCCATATGGATTATCTCTTACTTTCTTATGTGCTGTATCGCGAAGGTATGGTGCCACCGCATATTGCTGCCGGAATCAACTTGAATTTTTTCCCAGCAGGTCCGATTTTCCGCCGTGGCGGCGCATTCTTCATTCGTCGCAGCTTTAAAGGCAATAAGCTCTATTCGACCATTTTCCGCGAATATCTGGCCGAGCTATTTGCCAAAGGATATTCAGTTGAATATTTCAGCGAAGGTGGCCGTTCACGCACTGGCCGTTTACTGCCAGCGAAAACAGGCATGCTGGCGATGACCATCCAAGCCATGTTGCGCGGCCTTAACCGCCCGGTGACCCTCGTGCCGGTTTATATCGGTTATGAACACGTGATGGAAGTAAGCACTTACGCCAAAGAGCTACGCGGCAAAAGTAAAGAGAAAGAAAATGCGGGTTTAGTGCTGCGCACGATTCGCAAGCTGCGTAATTTTGGCCAAGGCTATGTCAATTTCGGCGAACCGATCCCACTGAATCAATACCTTAACGAGCAAGTTCCAGAATGGACGCAAGATATTGACCCAATGGGCAGCACCAAACCGCAGTGGATCAACCCTATTGTTAACCAACTGGCCACCAAGATGATGACGCACATTAACGATGCAGCGGCGGCCAATGCCTTAACTTTGTGTGCCACCGCGTTACTTGCTTCACGCCAAAGCGCACTGGCTCGTGACAATTTGGTTAAGCAAATCGACTGCTATTTATCGCTACTAAATAACGTGCGCTACTCAGCAACCTGCACTGTGCCTAAAGCCAGTGCGGAAGAACTGGTTAACCATGCACAGTCGCTCGACAAGTTTGTAATTGAATCCGATACCATGGGTGAGATTATTTCTCTTGACCGCAATCAGTCGATTTTGATGACCTACTATCGCAATAACATCATTCATCTGTTTGCCATTCCCTCACTGATTGCGCAGATGTTGATCCGCCAGCAAACGCTATCACTAGAGCAGATAACCGCCAATGTGGCACTGATTTATCCCTTCTTAAAGCAGGAGCTGTTTTTAAGCTTTGCGCAAGATGAACTCGCAGATGTAGTCAACGCTTACGTTAACGAACTGCAACGTCAACAATTAGTGACGCTAGAAGAGGGTGTCGTGGCCATTAACCAAGCCAAAACACAAGTGTTGATGCTGCTCGGTCGTACCATTTCAGAAACCCTACAACGCTACGCGATTGCTCTCAATCTACTGGTTGCCAACCCTGAAGTGGGCAAATCTGATTTAGAGCAAAAAAGCCAAGAAATTGCACAACGTCTTGGCCGTTTGCATGGCATCAATGCCCCTGAGTTTTTTGATAAAGGGGTATTCTCCGCCATGTTTGTCACGCTCAAAGAGCAGGGCTATTTGGATGTTGATGGCAATTGCCATTTAGAACCAACCGTTCAACTAGCACGCCTACTTTACTCGATGCTCTATCCTGAAATTCGCTTAACCATTCAAGAAAGTCTCTGCCAAGCGAACTAATCGGTCGTAAGAAACAGTAAAGGCATCCCAATGGATGCCTTTACTTTATTCGTGAAGTACTTACAAAAACTAGTGAACTACTTACCAAAACGCAAAAAGCAGGCCCAACGTTAACACCATGCCAACGTGATTATTATTGAGAAAAGCGTGGAAGCATAAATCACGATCACGATGACGAATTAAACGCTGCTGATAAACAAACAGAGCCGCTGCAGCCAATACTGACCAATAAAAACTCGCCCCTAACTGATAATAACCACCAAGTGCGATCATCAACGCCAGTACCAATAACTGTAAAATGCCGATGATGATTTTATCAAAACGACCAAATAAAATAGCGGTCGATTTGACTCCGATATTGATATCGTCATCACGATCAACCATCGCATACTGCGTATCATACGCCACTGTCCACAACGCATTGATCAAAAATAGCCCCCACATCACCGCTGGCAATTCGTTGGCTTGCGCCGCCCATGCCATCGGAATAGACCAACTAAAGGCCAGCCCTAATACCAACTGCGGAAGGTGTGTATAACGTTTCATGAACGGATAAACAAACGCTAATGCGATACCGACAAAGGAGAGCTGAACCGTGAGTGGATTCATGGTCAAAACCAGCAGGAAAGAAGTGATACCTAGCGTTAAAAACAGCGCAATCGCCTCTTTGGTTGTCACTCGACCTGCTGGCAAGGGGCGCTGTTTAGTTCGCTTCACATGCCCATCAACGTTGCGATCGGCAAAATCATTGATCACGCAACCCGCCGAGCGCATCAACAGCACTCCTAACACAAACACCAGTAGCACTTTAGGATCAGGGAACCCTTGCGCGGCTAAAATCAATGCCCATAAGGTTGGCCACAGCAATAGTAAAGATCCAATGGGGCGATCCATGCGCATCAGTTGCCAATAAGCACGCGCCTTAACCAAAGTCATGACACTCTCTCCTTAGAGTAAATCGGTGAAAAGGGTAAAAACAGCTCCGCAACTAACATCGGTTTATTATTCATCCATAATCGTGAACGGCGTGCAAGCAACGGCCCCTCTTCCATCATTGCCCAGCCCACTTGTAGTGCGTCACGCTTAACGTGCTCAGCACGAAAAACCGTTAACCCAAGCGGGATATCACCTTGGCGCGCTAAGTCATATTGCTGACCCAGCATCGAAGATTGAGGAATTAAAGTACGGCCTAAAATCCATGGCTGTTGATCACCACGCAGCACAACCTGGCGTAACAAACAGGCTTCATCAGATAACAGAGCCATCTCATCACCCTGTAATTTTTCTGCCTCAACGAGCTTATTGTGCAGTAGTTCAACGCTCAGTTGCTGACACTGCGCCTCTAACACGCGAGATAATGATCCTTGCTCTAAAAGCCAAGACTGAGAAACCTGATCAGGAAAAGAAAAAACGTCAGGTTGTTGCCAAATTACTTCTCGCAAAGCAGACAGATAGAGCGAAATTGATTGATTCATACTAGTATTCAATTAGTGGCTTTATCAACATACAATAAAGGTCCATTTTTGGTTAACACAACCATAAAAAGCGCTCACTCACAGAATCCCTCGGTTGGAGGTTAAAAACCCGCTTGTAAAAACGGGAAGCGACAACTGCGGTATATTCCAAACAACGAGATAAGCATTTTGATTACAATCCGATGCTCTATTGTAACAAGACTCAAGCGATTCGAGTATCGTGAACCAACTAAAGAAAAGATAGAAATATGCTTAAACGTTATGTAGCCCAAATAATTATCGCTCTAAGCTTGTTTTGTGCGTTACCAAGTTATGCACAAGATGAAAAAGCGCCTAGGCTGGCGTACTTTACCTTAGAGCCGGATCTCACCACCAACTTTTTCACTAAAGGAAATAAGTTAGGTTACATCCAAGTTCGTATCGACGTGATGGTATCCAGCGACGCCGATTTACCCGCCGTTGAACGGCACCAACCACTGATTCGTGATGCCATCGTCGAGCTACTCGGTAAACAGACCGAAGAGACGATAAAATCACTCGCAGGTCGGGAAGATTTAAGAAAAACGTTGGTCACAGAGCTCAACGCGGTGTTACTGCCTGAAATAGGCCGAACCATTATTGCTGACCTACTGTTTACTAAATACATCTATCAATAGAGCAGCAATTGTCGCTCTATTGATGTTTTTGCTTAACGAGTTCGATGACGGCTGGCGTCATTTAATCCAAAGGCGATTCCTGCAAATAGACCCGCTAAATGCGCGCTGTTGGCAATCGCCATAAAGGGTTGTACAAACCCGAGCACCAACCACACCAGCATAAAACCGATCACCGGTTTGGGCATTTGCAAGCCAAGATGAGGGGCTTTCCAACCAAGCATCCATAGATAACCGACCAACGCATAGACCACACCCGATAAACCACCAAAATTGGCTCCTTCAACCCAGTACTGAGCCGCACCGGACAACAGTGCTGACACTAAAAATAGCTGTCCAAGTTTGAATGAGCCAAGCCGTTTTTCAACATCGCCCCCCAACTGCCACCACCATAACAAGTTAAAGACGATGTGCAGCACAGAGAAATGAAGTAAAGCATGACTAAACCAGCGCCAAATCTGCCATTGCTGCCCAGCCAAAGCAGGAAAATGTAATGCGGAAAATACTTGATTGGCTAGCCCAAACTGCTGCAATGCAAAGATAATGGCGCATACCATCATCACGCCCAGTGTTAAAGGCCCAGCTTTGGCTTTGAGCATCGCCAACATGCTCGGTGAACGATATTGAAAGTGACTTTTGCGGCTTTCGGCCACATCCCATGAAGCGGCTTGATACTTTCTGTCATTTGGATTGTGCAGAAAATGGTTGAGTTCCGCTTCGGCTTCAATCTGATGTTGCTCATCAAGTAACCATAACGCAAATTGACCACTCCCTTCCGGCATCATTTGAATCTCAATTTCACGAGAGGCCATGTAATCAATAAAGGCTTGCGCCATTCTTGGGTTATTGAGCGTGATCAGTCTTAACATAAGTCATCCTAATTGCTGGTTACGGGCAAGCCTGCACGATGCCAAGCTTCGAATCCACCATCCACACTATACACCTGTTCAAAACCTTGGTTAATCAGATACTGTGCAGCACCTTGGCTGCTAATACCGTGATAACACATCACTAAAATGGGTTGGTCAAATTCGCTTTTTTCCATAAATGAAACCATGCTGTCGTTGGTTAAGTGGAATGCGCCATTTGCATGTGCAACCGCAAAAGATTGCGCATCACGAATATCCACTAATTGCGCATCATGTTGTTCCATTAAAGCTTGTGCTGCTTGAGCATTGATATGTTGAAACTGATCCATCGCTTCCTCTGATTGGTTTTATTTTTAGCGTTTGATTGTAACCTATCCCAAGGCAATCAAGTACACGGCCTTTATAAGGTTATCCACCACTGATCACTTTTTCGCCGTTTGTGGATAATCTTGTGGATTGCGTTGATAAAGTAGTAAATGAGAAATAGATCCACAACATGTAGTGATGATCCTGACTTTTCTGTGTGTAACACAATACATATCCCCAAATATAAAACGGTGTTCAAGCCTTGATTTAACCGACTTGATGACAGCTCACGAATAATTTTGTCACAGAGTTATCCACAATCAGCGCGCTGGAAATTTGATCACTTAAAGTGATCAAAAATAAAAAAACCGAGATCGTAAGATCTCGGTTTTTAATGCGCTTCACAATGAGTCAGTGATTAGAACTCGCCGACAGCATCCTTTAGCTTCTTCATTGCATTTTTTTCTAGCTGACGAATACGCTCAGCTGAGACACCATATTCTTCCGCTAACTCTTGTAGCGTAGCTTTTTGATCATCCAACCAACGAGAGCGCACAATATGTTTACTGCGTTCATCTAAGCTAGCCAACGCCAAGCTTAAACGATTGTTGGTGTGATGTTCCCAATTCGCCGCTTCAATGTTATCCGCAAGATCCGAATGCTTATCTTCGAGATAAAGCACAGGTGCCGTGTAAGAAGAGCTCGAATCATCGTCTTCCGCCGACATTTCAAAGGTGGCATCTTGCGCGGCTAAGCGTGATTCCATTTCTCGCACTTCAGCCGGGTCAACGCCCAACTCACGAGCAACCGCTTCCACTTCACCGCTATTAAACCAGCCTAAACGCTTTTTCGATTTGCGTAGGTTGAAGAATAGCTTACGTTGCGCTTTCGTGGTCGCTATTTTTACAATGCGCCAGTTGCGTAACACGTATTCGTGAATTTCAGCTTTGATCCAGTGCACAGCAAAGGAAACCAGTCTCACCCCAACTTCTGGGTTGAAACGCTTCACCGCTTTCATTAAGCCAATATTGCCTTCCTGAACTAAATCCGCCATGGGCAGGCCATAACCAGAATAGCCACGAGCAACGTGAACAACGAATCGAAGGTGCGATAAGATCAACCCTTTCGCCGCTTCAATTTCACCTTTGTAATGTAATCGCTCTGCGAGTGACCGCTCTTCTTCCGCGCTCAGCATTGGGTAGCTGTTCACTGAACGAATGTAGCTGTCTAAGCTGTCTTGTGAAACGAGAGCCATTTGATACGTTTGGTTTGTCATTCAATTCCTCATCAATTTCTGATCTGGAGTAATGGATGTTTTTAACCCGACAATCTTGAACCTAAAATGAACAAGATTCAAGCAAGGGGAAACTATTATGCATAAACAAGTCGCCTATACAAGTGCTGTGGCTAAAGCTAGCCAACAGTTATTGCCTACATATGACAATATTCAACTAAACTGGTTCAATTTCTTTTAAATGACGCTGCGCAGATACTTTTGCCGCTACGCATCCTAAGAAAGTACCGAGCATCAACAGCAGTAAGGATTCATCCCAACTTAGGCCAATAAGACGAAAACGGCTGTCATACAGTAGGGCAAGATCTTCAACGGCACCGTTCAATAAAATAGTCACAAAAGCGGTTAACAGCCAAGCGGCGAATGCGCCCAACAAGCCAAACCACATGCCAGCATAGAGATAAGGGCGCAAAATGTAGCGATCGGTGGCACCGATCAATTTCATGGTTTGGATCTCTTCTTTATTGGCTTGTACGTTAAAGCGCAAGGTGTTGCCCACAATCAGAAATACAGCGCCCAACATCAATACCGATAAACTCGCGACAATGATCGCCGCTAAAGTTCGAATGGCGTTTAACCTAGCAAGCCAATCTTCATCCAAGCGTACATCCGTGACGTCTTGTTCTGCTTGTATTTTTTTCGCCAGCGCTTTGATTTGCTCTTGCTGCTCAACCTGCGGGGTAACAATAAGCACGCCAGGTAAAGCGTAATCATCCAATAAACTAATGGCTTGTTCAAACCCGGCGTATTGACTCAGGTCATCCAATCCTTGCTGCGGTGAGATGTACTCCACGCTGGCGACATCGGCCAAACTTTCTAGCTCATCTTTCAACACCATAATTCGTGCTTCAGGTGTGCGCTCATGTAGATAGACACTGATCTGAGCAGGGTTGGTGACATTATTGGCTACAGACGCGATATTTTTGCTCAGCAGGTACATACAGGCTGGCATCGCAAGCGCCATCGAAATAACGGCGAGCGTTAAAATATTGCCGAGTGGGCGTGACCATAAACTTGAAAATGAGGCCTTGGCCTGCTTAAAGTGGATGGCTAAAAAACTATCGGTTTTGGCCCGTTTCGGTTCACGTGCTTTCGCGTTCCTTTTATTCGACGACTTAACGGCCATAGTCTTCTACCTCGCTTAAAAAACCTTGGTTAAGTTCTAAATGACGATATTGAGGACGCGTGTTGACTAAGCTGATGTCGTGCGTCGCAAGCAAAATAGAGACTCCGGCACGGTTAAACTCTTCAAACAGTTTGAGTACGCGGTTAGAAAGCTCTGGGTCTAAGTTACCCGTAGGCTCATCGGCCAGCAGTAAGGTAGGTCGGTTCACGACCGCTCTTGCGATACCCACTCGTTGCTGCTCACCTCCAGAAAGTTGGCTCGGTAAACAGCGTGCTTTGTCTAATAGATCAGTTTTATCCAGCGCGGCTGAGACGCGACGCTTAATTTCATTTTCTGAAATCGATTCAATGCGCATTGGCAATGCCACATTGTCGTAAACCGTTCTGTCCATCAGCAGGCGATGATCTTGAAACACAATGCCGATGTTGCGGCGTAAAAAGGGAATATCTTGATTGGGAATACGCGTAATATCGTGACCGTTAAAGCTGATGCGCCCATCGGTTGGACGCTCAATCGCACAGATTAACTTCAACAAGGTGCTTTTACCGGCTCCGGAGTGCCCACCCAAAAACGCCATTTCTCCTCGGCGTAGGTGAAAGTCGACCTTTTGCAGCGCCTGACGGCCTCCGCGATACGCTTTGCTGACTTGTTGAAACTTAATCACTCGCTATTCCTCTCACCAGTCTCCATTGGATGATGAGGTGCTCATTGAGCACCCACGCACACTTACTCTTCGCGGCTAAACAGAGCTTCAATAAATTGCTGCGTTTCAAACGGACGTAAATCGTCAATCCCTTCGCCAACCCCAATAAAGCGGATCGGAATTTCAAACTGATCGGCCAGCGCAAAAATAACGCCGCCTTTCGCCGTGCCATCCAGCTTGGTTAAGGTGATCCCAGTCACCGGGGCCACTTCACTAAAGAGTTTGGCTTGGCTGATGGCGTTTTGCCCAGTAGCGGCATCTAACGTCAGCATCACTTCATGCGGCGCTGATTGATCAATTTTTTTCATGACGCGCACAATTTTACGCAACTCTTCCATGAGGTTGCTCTTGTTTTGCAAGCGACCAGCGGTATCGGCGATCACCACATCCACACCACGTGCTTTGGCGGCCTCAATCGCATCATAAATCACTGATGCGCTGTCTGCGCCAGTGTGCTGCGCAATTACTGGTACGTTGTTACGCTCGCCCCACACTTGCAACTGCTCAACAGCCGCAGCACGAAAAGTATCGCCCGCCGCTAAGATCACTTTTTTACCTTGAGCTTGAAACTGTTTGGCCAACTTACCTATCGTGGTCGTTTTGCCTACACCGTTGACGCCGACCATTAAAATAACGTAGGGCGTTTTTTGGCTATCGATCACTAACGGTTGCTCTACTTTGGCCAAAATGTCGGCCATTTCGTCTTTCAGTAAACCGTAGAGTGCCTCTCCATCTTTCAACGCGTGGCGAGAGGCTTTTTCTGTTAGATTACTGATGATTTTGAGTGTGGTTTCCATCCCAACATCGGCAATCAGCAGTTGCTCTTCCAGCTCTTCAAACAGCTCATCATCAATTTTCTTGCCTTTAAACAGACCAAAGAAACCCGCACCAATATTGGCTTTGGTTCGGCTAAGGCTGCGTTTTAAGCGTGCGAAAAAACTCTCGCTGGGTTTTTCTTGCTCTTGAATTCGTGCTTCTGCTTCTGCTTCTGCTTCTGCTTCTGCTTCTGCTTCTGCTTCTGCTAGCGCAGTGTGTGGCTCTTCGATGGGTTGAGCAACTGCGGTCGTTTCTTGTTCTTGCTCAGCATCAACTGGTTCGACAAGCGTAGATGGCTCAAGCACTTGTTCTGTTTCGCTGGTTGATTTACTTGATTCTTCGTCACCAAAACCGAGCCAAGAGAGTAATCCACGTTTCTTTTTTTCCGTCATCTGGGGATATCCTAGATCTACCTAACTAACTACGACCCTTTTCTTGAAGGATTATCCCTCGTAAGAAAAAGAAAAATGACAAAGCAGTGAAAACTTTCCAATTAGATTGGTAAACTTTGTCATTATTGAAATTCAATGGCTATACCAAACCCGTTTCGGGTTGGCAGATTGGGTATAGTATCACTTTATTAGCGGTCAAAAAATCTATGGTAAGACGTCGCCAACAAAACTCATCACAAAATAAGCCTTCAACGGGCTTTGTTCGCATTATTAGTGGCTTATGGAGAGGTCGTAAACTGCCTGTTCATGATGCCCAAGGTCTGCGTCCCACGACGGATCGCGTCAAAGAAACTCTTTTTAACTGGTTAGCACAGGAGATCCCTGGTGCACACTGCTTAGATTTATTTGCAGGCTCTGGCAGCCTTGGGTTTGAAGCCGCCTCAAGGCAAGCAGAATCCGTGACGCTGATTGAACTCAACCCGACGGCATTCAAACAGCTTGAACATAATATTGGTGCGCTCAACGCGACCAACTTACGAGCGATAAATAGTGATGCGCAGGCCTTTCTCAAGCAGCAAGGGACGCCTCACCACGTGGTGTTCATCGATCCGCCGTTTCGCCAAGGCTTATTAAGCGAAGCCGTCTCGCTTTTAGAACAAAATGGCTGGCTTGCCGATGAAGCGCTAATTTATATTGAGACGGAAAAAGAATTGGCACTAGAAGGCATCCCTGCTAATTGGCATCTACACCGTGAGAAAAACGCAGGCCAAGTCAGTTATCGACTATTTGAGAGGAGCTCGGAATGAGAGTGTTACTGGTACTTGCAAAAGCGGCGATTGCTTTTGTTTGGTTGATTCTATTACTGAATATCTTCATGCCGTTCCCCGGTAAAGCGGCGATTGCACTTTATATTATGACGGCATTTTTGTTCATTATGCACGGACTACAAATGCTGATTTTTATCGGTGCGTTTGGTGACAAGATCAGCATGAGCCGTTGGGAAAAATGGTCGATTCTGGTATTTGGAGTCTTCGCGCTGCTCGATATCCGCCGCAAACACATGACGTAAGTTAACGGCATAAAGAAAGCAACATAGGAAAAGCCGCTTCAAGTTCACACGATAGGCGGCTTTTTTATCCCCGAATCACAGCCCCATATAGCTTTTTACGCCATTTAAGAACATTTGCGTTGAGATCATAACTAGCAATAATCCCATCAAACGCTCGACCGCTTTTAAACCGCGTTCACCCAGCACTTTGTGGAAGAAACCGTAGAACATCAAAATGATGAAAGTGGCGCCCCACGCGAGCAGTACAGAGGCTGACAGCTCAAGGAGTTTGTCAGGGTGCTGAGTCGAAAGAAGCAGTAAGGCCGCAATCACTGAAGGACCCGCGATCATCGGAATTGCCATCGGTACGATGAAGGGCTCTTCCCCCGCTGCTAATCCAGTAATGCTACCTGCACTAGGGAAAATCATTTTAATCGAGATGATGAAGAGAATGATACCGCCAGAAATGCTGAGAGTTTCCGGTTGCACGTGCAAAAAACCCATGATGTTTTTGCCAGCAAACAGGAACAACATCAAAATGATCAACGCAAAACAGAGTTCGCGCACGAGCACAACACGGCGACGTTTGGGATCAAGGTGTTTTAAGATGGAGAGCATGACCGGCAGGTTGCCAAGCGGGTCCATGATCAAAAAAAGCATGGTCGCCGCCGATAAAATATCCATCTCTCACTACTCACATCGATTTAAAGTGGCAGCAGTATATCAGCCCAGTCATGAGATTTCGATGCTCCTGAAAGTAACGATATAGATGAATCGATAATGTTTACAAGGCCACCGAGGCAGAGATTAACGCTTGCGCTAATAAATAGCTGCCAGAAATAAGATAGCGCCCACAAGGCAATGGCCTGCGGTAATCGTGAATGGCTAACAAACTGGCCGAGAGCATCAGCACCAGACAGCCAACAAACCCGGCAAAGGCAGGCACTGTTTGCGTCTGCAGCCACAACTCTCCCGCCGCCCACGCCAACTGAACTAACATCATACCCATAATGGTTACGGGAAAGATCAAGGTGTCGATTTGCGGTAGCAATAGGAAAAAAGCCACAATACTGGTCGCAATCAAAAGGGCGGGTAACCACCACACCATAGTGTCAGAAAGTTGCGCCCAGAAGGCTTTACTGTACATCAACTGTGCGACAAGAAAGCTAGCAAAACAGAGTTTTGAGTAGCGTTGCAACAGATGCAATGTGTCCGCGATTGCGGAAATAAGCAGACCGAGCGTGACCCATAAGATAGGAGAAGTGAGCTGCGTGGTATGGTTTAGAACTATCGCCACCAATAACAGCATACTGAGTGTTTTAAACATTACCGCTTGCTTGATTTTGTTACTTTCAACAGCCGAAATACTAATGAATCCAGACAAAGCAACGGAGAGCCAACTCCACATCTCATTTCCCCTTTAAAAATCTGCGGTCAGTGTAGGCATGTCATCATTGAAGTCCAGCAGATGAACGCAAAAATTGGATCTTGCTAGCGAATCAGAACGTTGGCTTTATTCAACAACAAAGAGTGGCGAAAACAATCAAAGCTCACTCTTTACTCACCAACCCTCACTTTCAATCACCACAATGCTACCAAGAGACATTCCACTCATTTACAATACACAAACAAAGGAAAACCAACAAAAAACGACACTAAAAAAGAAATTATTAAAATAAAAATAAAAATAAAAACAATGATTTAGGAAAAAACCAAAAGAAAAACCAGAACTTAAAGCCTCTAATAAAAAAACAGCAACAACTGACTTACTAACTAGCAAAAAAAACTGGTTTAACCAATTTTATTTGCGAGAACATCTCATTATTAAATTAATTTTTCTCGAAAAATGAGAATTCACCAAACTCTGACAATGATAAGCCACCTAAGATAGTAAAACCAAAAAAAACCATACAAGCAACATCACATTAACCTAATAAAATTAAACAAATTCAACAAATTAAATAAATACAGATTAAAACAGCACCAAGAAGAACATTATATAAACACACCAAAACAAGCACTAAACATTGCCAATATTCCCTGAATATGATGATGTTAAGGTGTTATTTTGGATGCTTCATCAAATTGAGGTTGATCAACTAAACAAAGTAGTGCTATTCTCATATTCATAGAATGAAACCACAGAATAAAGGAGCAGTGTTATGATTTCTTCATCTCAAAAACAGGGACTTGTAATGATCGCGGTTATCGTAGGCCTAATGACACTGCCAATGATGTACTAAGTATCTAATTCCCAATAAAAAAAGAGGACACTTTCGTGTCCTCTTTTTTTATCTAACGATTGAGTAAAACAACCTAATACCATTTATGGCATTGTGACGTGTTTCGATAGGGCTTCCCAATGAAGATAGTAAAAAAGAAGCGCCGCTAACGTGATTAAGGTCATTAATGAAATGGCTACGCGCCAAATAAAGCGACCGCTGCGCGGAGTCAGCTCCTTCTCACATTCATCACACACACGAAGAAATGCTTTGCGATCTTCTAACTGATAGTTATCTTCATGCACAACTTTGTTACGAATAGTGGCAATGAACCTCAGCTTGCCCACCACATCATGTGGTAAACGCTCTTCACAGCTAGTCACCAATTGATGTAACCCCTTCCCCTCAGCGTGATATTGCTCTCTCAACAAGCTTTCCAATCGACGCGTTCGCAAAACCACTTTCTCAATATCTGACATTATCGCCCTCCTGTGCCAACTCTGGTGGCGCTCCATCTATTTTTATCATACTTCCCCACGAGATAGTTGAGCATTTTTGCTCGCTAACCTGCCGAGGAAATGTGATATCCGCTGGAAAAAAAACCGTCAAACCAATCAAACTCACGCTTTAGTAGCAAGTAACACTCCTTTGCCATATGTTGCACGCTAAAATGTCGCCTTCATCGCTAAGGAGTTCACCATGCCGCTTTCATTACTTATCGTTGTCGCTTTGTTAGTTATCTCTGCTATTTGGGTATTTAGCTATTTCTATCGTCGCCATGTGCAAGGCGAAAACGCCCCCGAACGCACTGCTAATGTCACGATTATCGACAAGCAAGCCATCGTCATCCCTCATGCTCGCCCTGGGGAAGAGGATCAGGAGTTCTGGATTTACGTCCAAAAAGGCAAACTTGGCCCAAAGCGGGAATTTCAAGTCGGCGTGCATTATTACCATGCACTTAACCCAGGCGACCAAGGAATGCTGACTTATTGCGGACACAAGTTTCTACACTTTGCACTCAAACGTTAAGGTAATAACCAACGTGTTTTTGCAGAGCGAGCAACCCATATACTCACCACCAGTGATCCTGCGCCGCTTACGAGAATCCATAACGGGATCACCCATGCGGGATTCCCTTGATCCCACCCATACTCTTTTACAGGCCATAGAAAGATGGGATGTAATAAATAGATGCCTAAGCTGTGCTGGCTTATCACACTTACGACTTGCTTAGCACGAGCGGGCAATCTCTCAGCAAAATATCGACACACTATAAATATCATGCTGGCGGCTAACACAACGTTCAGTGTTTTATAAGAGAGCCAGCGACCAATCGTATACTCACCCGCTGCGACACTGTGGCTGACCACCATCCATACCGTCGTCAATAGTGCCAGACAGCCAAGCAGAATCGCCATACATAGCGTTACTCGGTTGAGTGGCACCTTCTGATAGAGCAAGTAACCCAACGGTAAATAACCAGCAAACAGCCATAGCTCATTGCTCCAAGGGCCATCAATACCGCATAAAAATAAGGTGGTCGTCAGCAGCCACACGGCAACTAATGCGTACAGCGCTTTATCATCAACTCTTCGGACTAGCAGTTGTAGAAAAGGGATCACAAAATAAAGTGGGATAAAGTAATAAAAAAAACCTAAATGGTAATACGTTGCGTGGTGCGTACTGTTACTCAGCACCGCCTTTGCAACTTGCCCATCAAATCCATTCGCACTCCAGCCGGACAAATAAGCATAGAAGAGCGACCAAACGATAAATGGCAGCAAAACTTTGCCAAGACGTCGCTGAACATAATAACGCGCATCAAAAGGGCGACGATCACTAAGCATTAAGGCTCCAGTGATCAATATAAAGACTGGCACAGCCCAACGGCTTACACTATTGATGCCAACCGCAACCACCCACTGCTCAAAAGGAATATCGCCGAGTTGCTGCCGATAGGGGGCCAACACATGAATACCGATCACCGCTACAGCCGCCAAACAGCGCAATAAATCAAAAAAAATAACTCGTTTGGTCATAGTGCCTATCCACAGTGTTTTAAGGTTTCTACTATAAAGTTGAAATAGTTGGCTATGTAATCCGCAAGTCAGTTATCGGTAAAGGATCACTAACGCCATTATAATTAATAGCTAATACCTATCGAATAAATCAATCAAAACGAATTTATTTTGTTCACTTCAAGGTGCAATCTAATGCTTAACAAGAGAAATCACTTATCCATGACAACGAGGTGAACACATGACAACAAATTTGATCGGTTTAGATACCAACCAAAGTCAACAACTTGCACAAGCGTTAAACCAATTATTGGCTAACTACCAAGTGTTTTATATGAATACTCGTGGTTACCATTGGAATATCAAAGGAAAAGAGTTCTTTGAACTGCACGCAAAATTTGAAGAGATTTACACTGACATACAGGTCAAAATTGATGAGTTAGCGGAACGAGTTTTGACTTTAGGTTATCAACCGTTGCATAGCTTCAGCGCCTATTTAGCAACAGCACAAGTGTCAGAACACACTAACGCAACTAATGGTCAAGAAACCATGCAAGGATTGGTTAAGGGATTCAGTGTATTGATCCACCAGCAACGAGAAATTCTTGAAATTGCAACGCAGGCGGGAGATGAAGGCACTTCAGCACTGATGAGTGACTACATCCGCGAACAAGAGAAACTGGTATGGATGCTGAATGCTTGGCTGCAATAAACCCCAAGTTTGGGCAAACCACCGTCGCTCATGACGGCGGTTTTTACATTCGCACGAAATTTATTACAGCAAACGATGAATATCTTGACTCCAGCGCTGCGCCGCCGAAAGCTCATCACTGACTTGATTTAATTCAAGCCCTAGCAGATCACAATGGCTTTCCACTCCTTGCCAGTCCGCTTGCTCAAAACACTCCTCAAGTGCCAACAGCTCGCCAATGGGTCCTTCACGCTTTTGCAGTGCTAGCTTGACCACGTCACACAAGGGTAACTGCGCAACCAGCTCTTCAATTGAAATATCCAGTAAGGCATCTAACACAGAAAAAAGACCAATTAAAAAAGCTTGCTCGCGATGTTGACGAAATGAAGGATGCCCAGACATTAATTGGCAAAATTGAGCACGTTGCAAAGAGAGGTTATACAACTCTTTCGGCTTTTTAGCTGAGACAAATGAAGCAACGGCTAATGATACGAAGGTTTTGAGCTTGTCTTGACCAAGATAGACCAAGGCTTGACGAAAAGAGGAAATCGGCACGGATAAGCGATCAGACATCGTGTTGACGAATCTGAGCAACTTGTATGAGAGCGCTACATCTTGCGCGACAATGTATTCAATCCGTTCAAAATCAGCATTTGGTTTACAAACTTCTCGAAACAGCTCTAAGGCGATAATCTGCTCTGGTCCAACATAACGCTGCTTGATCATTTCTGGTTTACTAAAGAAATAACCTTGGAAAAAGCTAAAACCGGCATTACGTGTCACGGTGAACTGGTGATCCGTTTCAACTCGTTCCGCTAAATAACGGCGCTTACTGCCTTCCGCTAAACGCTGACGTACAAACTCGCAAGCGTGATCTAAGCCCAGCGCCATAATATCGAGCTTGACGATGTGCACATAACTCAGAAAGCGTTCCCATTCTGGCGCATACACAAAGTCATCCAGCGCCACCAGATAGCCACGCCGATACAACTCTTTAATCGCCTCAAGCAGTTCATCCGTCGGCTCACAGGTTTCGAGCACTTCCACCACAATTTGTTCTCGCGGCAACGTTAAAGGCAGACGGCGAATTAAACTCTTGTAGGGAAAATTAATAAAACAACGTGATTTGGGAATATTGGGATTGATCCCCACCGCAAGAAAGTTTTCGACGATCAAGCGATACGTGGCTCGATTCGACTCAATGTGCGCTGGAAACGCGTTTTTTTCCCCATCACGAAAGAGCAATTCATAGCCAAGCGTATGCTGCTTGGCATTTAAGATCGGTTGTCGTGCGACATAAGAATAATGCATTAGTGATTAACAACTAATAATTGAGACATAGCCATCTTAGGACTTCGCCACTGCTAGTAGCGCTCCACAACCAATAAACATCGAGCCAAATATTCGGTTAATCTTACTCATGACACTCTCTGAACGAATAAAGCGCCCCATTCGTGCGGCTAAGGAGGTGTAACCAAGCATCACAATCGAATCAATGGTTACCGTGGTCACGCCTAACACCAACAATTGAATGAACTGATCTTGGGTTGGGTCAATAAATTGTGGAAAAAGCGCCACCAGAAAGACGATGGATTTAGGATTTGTCAGGTTGATCAACACCGCTCGACGCAATAAAGACCAACTCGTTTGCATTTGAGCCGTTGCATTGGTCATCATACTTGAACTATCACGCCATTTTTGAACACCTAACCATACCAGATACGCAGCACCAACCCACTTAATCACACTAAATGCCATGGCTGATTGTGCCACTAAGGCACCAATTCCGGCTCCCACCAACATGATGTGAAAAGCCAAACCCAATTGTAAACCCACAATCGCGGCTAGTGATTTACGTGTACCGTAGCTAAGGCCATTGCTGATGGAATTGACCGTCCCTGAACCCGGCGCCAAACTAAACAATATCGCGGTCACCACATAGGCAAGCCAAACATGAGTATCCATTGCAATTCCTCTCAACTAGACTAATCTAGCCTAAAAATGAACTATTCTTCGAATCTGTCCAATAAGAATAATCTATGAATCAGACGAGTCCAAACTCCCCACCTTATACTCAAGAGTCTTTCTTTGAGCAAGTGATCAATACCACGATTGCCGATTTCTGGCACTCCAGAGAAGAAGGTTTTATCAAATCTGCTGATAAAACAAAACTTTATTGGTGCAAACTTACCTCGCCTCAACACTCAAAGGCGATCTTCGTCGTCAACGGACGAATTGAATCTTGCTGGAAATATCAGGAGCTATTTTATGATTTTTTCCAACAAGGTTATGATATTTATTCTTTTGATCACCGTGGCCAAGGGCTTTCTGATCGCTTAATCGACGATCCACAAATCGGCCATGTCGGTGAATTTGATGACTACATTTTAGACATGCAGCGTGTCATTGAGCACTTTGACTTAAGCCATTATGCACAACGTTTTCTCGTCGCCCACTCGATGGGCGGTGCCATTGCGACCCGGTATGTACAAACATACCCTCAACACCCATTTGCGGCTATGGTGCTCAGCGCGCCAATGTTTGGTGTCAACATGCCGTGGCAATTACGTCCTATCGCCATGACACTGAGCCAAGTGCTGACGGCGATGTATAGCAAGCCAACCTATGCGCCAGGCTATCAAGCCTATTCGGCAAAGCCTTTTGAGATTAACCCATTAAGTCGAAGTCAGGTGCGTTACCAATGGTTTCGAGACCTGTACCAACGCAAACCCGAATTGCAAGTCGGCGGCCCTAGCACGCGCTGGGTATGGCAAGGGCTCATGGCAGCGAAGCTGTGCCAACTGATGACTCGTCAAGTGAAGTTACCAACACTCATCTTGCAAGCAGGACAGGATGAAATTGTCAGTAATGCGGATCAAATCCGCTTTGTCACTAAGCTGGCGAAAACCAATCCATCTAGCAAGCTGGTCATCATTGAAGGAGCAAAACATGAGCTCTTTTTTGAAAAGGATTGCTATCGAAACCAAGCACTTGATGAGCTATTTAAGCAATTCCAATCTCTTGAGAACACAGTTTAATCACGGTGTTAGAACTGAGCAAATAGAGGAAATTTCAATTGAGAGTTTTACCCTCTTTTTCCTCTTTAAGATGGCGTAAACTAAGCCACACCAAAGTTTCTCCACCATCTGCGATCTGCAAACCAAATCGACCATGATAATGAGGGTTTTATGACCACCGAATGTAAAGAGCACGCGATTCATATCGTGGCGTCCGATCTCGACGGTACACTACTTGCGCCAAACCACCAATTGAGCGAATTCACCAAGCAAACGCTACAAGCGCTTCACCAAAAAGGCTTTACTTTCATCTTCGCTACCGGTCGCCATCACGTTGATGTGGCGGGTATTCGCCAGTTAGCGGGCATTCCAGCCTACATGATTACTTCCAATGGTGCGCGCGTTCACGATCAACATGACAACCTGATGTACAGTAAAAATGTACCGCAAGAATTGGTACAGCCCGTCATTGATGTGTTTAAGCAAAACCCTGATATTTTTGTTCACATCTATCAAGATGAATCGTGGTTATTGAATAAAGAAGATGAAACGCTGCGTGATTTCCACGAAGAATCCGGCTTTAGCTACCAAGTATTTGATGTCAATAACGCACCTACCGAGGGCGTCGCCAAAATATTCTTCACCCACCCAGCGCAAGATCATGAGTTATTAGCTCAGTTTGAAGGACGCTTAAACGATATTTTTGGCGACAAACTGAACGTCGCCTTCTCAACACCTTGGTGTTTGGAAGTGATGGCAGCAGAAGTGTCGAAAGGGGATGCGCTCAAAGCCGTTGCAGAATCATTAAACCTGGCCCTAGATAACTGTATTGCGTTTGGCGATGGTATGAACGATGTGGAAATGCTGTCGATGGCTGGTAAAGGCTTGGTGATGGGCACATCGCATCAAAAAGTGTTCAATGCACTGCCGAATAACACCGTGATTGGTAGCAATGCAGAAGACGCCGTGGCTCACTATTTGCGTGAACATTTATTGTAACAGCAGCCTGCAGTAACGAGCGGTCACAAAAACAGCGCCATTTGAGCGCTGTTTTTTTGTTCATAACGGCTTTGCGATTTATCTCTGATACTTGTCCGCGGGTTGTTAAATTCACACCCATCAGTTCAATTTGCCAGCGCCTTTGTGCCATAATCTAGCCTCGTTGCATTGCCCAAAAAGAGTCTGCTATGAAAGTGCTTCACTGTTCCGCGCTGTTATTGACCACATTAATGCTGCAAGCCTGTACGACACACAGCGCATCACAGCCACCAGCCGTACCGATGGCGAGTTTGGATAAACCCAGCTCAATCAAAGCACAGCCCTTTATTATGCGTGGAGAAGTCGTGGTAGGTCATGAGGCGCAAACCTTTACACCTTGTGGTAGCAATCAACAATATTGGCTAGCACTGACGCCACAGCAGACTCAGCAAGCCTTGAGTTTGGCTCGCTCGCCTTATCAGCCTTTGTATGGAGAGCTCATCGGTACTTTATCAGCGCCAAGCCGCACAGGCTTCGATGCCGATTCCAGCGCACGTTTCAACGTGACCAGCATCAATATACTCAGTGCTGAAAATCCTAAACGCTGCAATCAACCACTCAAACCGACACGCGCTTTTGGCAACGAACCATCATGGTCCATCCACTTTGAAGGGAAAAACCTTAACTTTCAAACCATCAGCGGTGAAACTCAAACATTCGCTATCACAAAAAGTCAGCTATCTGAAACCAAGCGCGAGTACCAAATGAATCAAGGTTCGCTGCTCCTCACACAAAAAATGTGCAGTGACGGGATGAGTGACTCGCTGTACGGCTGGAGTTCCACCTTGAAGGTCGGTGAGAAAAGCTATCAGGGATGCGCCACCTTAGGTAATAGTGATGCGACGCTTCCATGGGTTGGGGCTTATCATGCTACTTCGACCCAAAATAGGGATTTCATGATTCGTTTGCAACTGAATGCGGATCATACTGCTAGCACTCATTATGACTACAACGATGGTCAGCCATCGACCGTTGAAAAGGGGTTTTGGCAACCATTAAACCTAAATCAGATCCAAGTTGTCATGACGCGCCACCAGCAACAATATCTGCTTTCTGAACGTATCTTTACTCGCACTGGTTACCAACTGAAAGCAGAAAAAGAGAAGGTGGGCGATGTACTCTACCCTATCGCCAATGGCGGTTTAACGTTATTTTCTGAAAATATCGAGACACCATAAGTGACCAGACCGTGCCCTTGCCCAGTTTGCCATTTTAGCTATCAATGCCTCTGTTCACTGCAACCAACACTGGATAGCCAACTGCGCATTGCACTACTGATGCATGAAAATGAACCGCATCGAGCGACCAATACTGGCAAGCTGCTGCTGCGTAGCTTGCCCAATTCCTCTGTGTACATCTGGGACCGAGTCTCTACGGCGAAATCATTACAAAAGAGAATTCTGGATGAGAAGTTAAACGCTGTGGTTATTTTTCCTTCGACGCGCAGTCAATCGCTCACCGAATACCAATCTCTCTCAACGTCTGACACTCAAGAAATCGTGTTTATTATCCTGGATGGGACATGGCAAGAAGCCAAGAAGATGCTCAATAAGAGCCCTTGGTTATCCGATTTACCGCAGCTACACCTCACCCCAAATCAAATCTCTCAGTATGGATTAAGGCGAAATCAAGATGCTGGTCATTTATGCACGTTAGAAGTGGGCGTTGAGCTGCTCAACTCTCTCGGAGAACCAAATAATGCGAGAGAGTTACGCGCGTTTTTCACTTACTATCTCAAGGCTTTTCAAGCGGATAAAAGCGGTCACGCCCTAAAGCTGCAGTAATGAATCCAGTTGATGGATTTCAATATCAGGCAACACTTTGGCCTTACGACTGGCGAGCAAGGTTTGGCCTTGATCGTTATACCAACAGGCTTGGAAACCATTGCATTTTGCGCCTTGCACATCGGTTATCAGATGATCACCAACGTGTAAAATCGAGGCTGCAGGTAACTGTAATGCAGCCTGCGCTTTGTCAAAAAGATCCGGATACGGCTTGGCCAAGCCATCGGGACCCGCTTTAAAAATTTGTTGAAAATAATGCCCCAAGCCAATTTTGTGCGGGTCAAAATTGCCGTTGGTAATCGCCACTAACGGCATGCGCTTTGCCAGTTCGGTCATCACGCGGTGCGTCTTCTCTGGCACCGTGATTAAGTGACGTAACCGCAACACTTCTTCAATGGCATTCTGCGCAGCCTGTAAAGCAAGTTGCGGCGAATAGCCTAATTGAATTAAGCCTTGTTCTATCTGCTTAAATCGCCACTGAGTGACATCATGACCGAGCAGTGGCTCTTGCAGCGCCAGTTGCTGTTTAAGTTGCTGCCACCAACTTATCGGACGCGTCGCGGAAAGCGGATGATGAGTATGCAGCCACACGACCATTTGCTGCTCAACATGACGGATCACTGGATGGTTGTCATACAGCGTGTCGTCCAAATCAAAGCTCATCGCTTTAATGGGGCCGATATTGCGATAAAAGTGCATGCGTTACTCGCTCTGTTTCTTTTTACGTGCTCTTGGGTGCGCTTGGTCATAGGCCTGCGCAAGATGTTGAAAGTCCAAATGAGTATAAATTTGCGTCGTCGAAATATTCTCATGACCCAGCAACTCTTGGACAGCACGTAAATTATTGCTCGATTCAAGCATGTGAGTCGCAAAAGAGTGGCGCAGTTTATGTGGGCTAATATGGCTAGCCACCGCCTGCTTTTGCCCCCACTCGGCCATGCGTTTTTGTACGTTGCGATGAGAAATACGAACACCCAGCTTTGAAACAAACAAGCTTTGCTCATCAGCGTTCGCAAACTGCGTCCGTATTTTCAACCAATGCGCCACCCATTCTTTGGCTTGGCCAGCAAAAGGCACCTTACGTTCTTTATCCCCTTTACCCACCACTCGAATCTCGCCGCGGCTAAAGCTCAGGTCTTTTACGTTAATGCTGACGAGCTCCGCTAAACGCAACCCAGCACCATACATCAATTCCATCATGGCTCGATCGCGCACTGATAGCGGATCATCATCCTTGACTTCGAGTAGTTGTGCGACTTCATCCACATCTAAGTTTTTCGGTAACGGGCGTTTTTTACGCGGTGCTGCAACGCCTTTGGCCGGGTTAGCTGTCAATTCACCACGCAAGATCAAGAAATCAAAAAAACTGCGCAATGAAGAGAGACGCGTCGCTAAACTGCTGGCTTTCATCCCTTCACGCATCCCTTTGCTCGCCAGCTGTCGCACCCAAGCGGCATCGACTTGTTGCCATTGATTCAGCCCCATCTGCACTAAATGCTGCGCCATGGTTTCCAGCTGTTGTTTGTAATTGCGTTGGGTGTGCAAGCTCAACCCTTTCTCGCTCCGCAGATATTCATAGAAGCGAGTTAAGGGCTGCTGTAAGCCGTTAGGCAGAGGTGTGGCTGATTCGGTCATGCTCAATCGGTTGCCAAGGTAGAGTCTCAATTAAATGAGAGAGAACTAACGCCAAATGACGTAAAAAGAGGGTATCCATACTCGGTTGAAAATGGCCGCCATCTTCACTTGCAAACGCTAATACGCCTTGTGATGAGCGCTTACCTAATGGTAGCACCACATACGAACCCATTTCTGGCACAGCGGTTTGTTCACCAAATAACGCTTGGCGATCCAACTTTTTCATACGCCCTAAATAAGCATTTTTGCCATTAAAATGGTTAGTTGAAAAACGCTGCCATTGCTCTTGGGTCAATTGATAATCGGTTTCAGGCGAGGCCAGTAAACGAATATACGCTACCAAACCTAAGGTTTGCGCTTTGTTTTCTATTGCCTTGCATACTTGCGGCATTGAATGACATTTTAAGATCTGCTCTTGCAGATCCATAAATTCGTGGAAAGTGCGGTCATTATTGGCCGCTAATGACATAAAGGCTGTGATCTCTTCCTCTAACTCCTCAATTCTCTGGCGCTGACGATTCAGTTGTACATGCACCAAAGAGACCGCACCTTGTTGATGGTGCGGCAAGGAGAGCCTGTCAACCAGCTCTGAACGCTGGAGGAAAAAATCGGGGTGATCTCGTAAATATTCAGCCACAACTTCGGCTGTGAGTGCATCCGCTTCAACGTGTGACAAAACGATTCCTTATCTTACTTAACCCTAACAAGAGACTTGACCATCAAACACATGAGTCGCAGGGCCTGTCATATAGAGTGGCTTACCCGGCCCTTGCCAGTGGATCTCTAACGAGCCACCAGGTAAGTGTACTGTCACCTCTTCCGCCAATAACCCTTGAAGAATACCAACGGCAACCGCGCCACACGCACCACTGCCACACGCTTGAGTTTCACCCGCGCCACGTTCATAAACACGTAGCTTCACTTCATTGCGATTCAGCACTTGCATGAAGCCTGCGTTAACACGCTCTGGAAAACGCTCATGGGATTCAAGCAGTGGACCCAAAATTTCAACCTCAGCGGTCGTCACATCCTCCACCACTGTCACCACATGCGGATTGCCCATGCTCACCGCCCCGCAGAACAAGGTTTTTTCTTCAACGCGCATGATGTAAGTTTTCTCTGCCTGTTTGGCTCGAAATGGAATCTTATTAGGCTCAAATTCTGGTATGCCCATGTTGACGGTGATTTGATCATCCTCTTCAACATTTAAAACCATTTTGCCTTTTTTAGTCGTGACTCCAATGCTGTACTTATTGGTCAGCCCTTTCATCCGCACAAAGCGAGCAAAGCAACGTGCGCCGTTGCCACATTGTTCAACTTCGCTGCCATCGGCATTAAAAATACGGTAGTGAAAATCACTTTCCGGATCATACGGCGCTTCAACCACTAATAGCTGATCAAACCCCACGCCAGTATGACGATCCGCCAAGCGGCGGATCAAATCAGGGGAGAAGAAGACGTTTTGTGTAATGCAATCAACGACCATGAAGTCATTACCCAAACCGTGCATTTTAGAAAAATGGAAATGCATAATGCTTCAATTTACTCCGGCAGAATACGCTCTAATGCCCATAGGCTCGATAGTGCTTCACGCTGACGAACAAGGTGGGTTTGTGCACCATCCACCATCACTTCCGCCACGCGAGTACGTGTATTATAGTTCGAAGACATCACAAAACCGTAAGCTCCTGCTGAGCGAACCGCCAGTAGATCTCCCTCATCCAAGACCAATGAACGATCTTTACCCAAGAAGTCACCGGTTTCACAAATAGGCCCAACCAAGTCATAGGTTAGCGCTTCACCTTGGCGCGGCACAACAGGAACAATATCTTGCCAAGCTTGATAAAGCGCTGGACGCATCAAATCGTTCATCGCCGCATCAATAATGGCAAAGTTTTTGTGTTCGGTATGTTTGAGAAACTCTACTTTCGTCAACAACACGCCCGCGTTAGCCGCAATAGCACGTCCCGGTTCAAAAATCAGTTCGAGATCTTGATGGTTACTCAAACGCGCCAACAAGGCTTTGGCATAATCGGAAGGCTGCGGGGGCAACTCATCGCGATACACCACGCCTAAACCACCACCAACATCCAAATGTTTAATGGTGATCCCTTCCTCTTTAAGCTGATCAATTAACGCAAGTAAGCGATCGGTTGCATCAATAAAAGGGGCAATGGCGGTCAGTTGAGAGCCAATGTGACAATCAATACCATGAATGCTGAGATTCTCTAGGCTTTGTGCCAAGCGATAAACATCCAGTGCACGGTCAAAAGCAATACCAAACTTATTGTCACGTAAACCGGTTGAAATATAAGGGTGGGTTTGTGCATCCACATCAGGGTTGATGCGCAGTGAAATCGGTGCTTTGACACCCAGCTCACCAGCCACTTTATTTAAACGTGCTAATTCAGGCTCTGATTCAACGTTAAAGCATTTAATCTTGAGCTCCAACGCGCGTTTCATTTCAGCTTCCGTTTTACCGACGCCAGAAAATACCACTTTCGCCGGGTCACCACCCGCCACCACAACACGCTCTAGCTCTCCTGCCGAAACAATATCAAAACCTGACCCTAAACGCGCCAACGTGTTTAATACGCCTAAGTTTGAGTTAGCCTTCACCGCATAACACACCAGATGAGGGTGTTCGCCTACCGACTTATCAAAAGCATGCCAGTGACGCTCTAAAGTAGCGCGAGAATAGACATACAAAGGTGTGCCGTATTGCTCAGCCAACTCTGTTAATGCGACATTTTCAGCCCAAAGCTGACCATCGTCCTGATAATTGAAGTAATCCAAAATTCGTTCCCTTTAAGCTAAATCAATGACTATGGCTGAGGTTGTTCACTCTGCTCAGGCTCTGCTGGCATGTATAACGGCCCGGTTTGACCACACCCTGCGAGAGCAAGGAGTGACAACATAAAAAGTGCAGCGATTGATTTTTTCATTTTGCATGTCGTGATTATTGAGTCAATGCCCCCTATAATCGCACCACAATCAGGAAAAGCAATAGGATAGACAGGATGAACGATACTGAATTTCACCAACTTGTCGATGAGCAGCTAGAAATCATTGAACAAGCGATAGACGACGCAGGTGCCGACATTGATTACGAGACCTCAGGCAATGTGATGACGTTAGAATTTGATGACCGCAGCCAAATTATTATTAACCGCCAAGAGCCAATGCATGAAATTTGGCTGGCATCAAAGTCAGGCGGTTTCCATTTCAAACTGATCGACCAAAACTGGATTTGTTCAAAAACAGGGCTGGAATTGATTGCGATGGTGAAACAAGAATGTGAAAAACACGCTGGCGAAACGATCGACTGGGTGTAAAGCAACAACGCCAAGTGACAGATGTGTGACTTGGCGCTACCGAACTAAGCGTTGACCGCTTTTGAAGGACGAGAATAGAGCGCGGAATCGTTACGATAAGGGACAATATAACTCTCCCCTTCTTCTGGGTGGACGATTTGATAATACTGCGGCAGATTGAAGTTAATAAGTTTAGCGGAGAGTGGGTTACCGTCGCGTACTGAGGTATAAAAGCTGTTGACGTTAGTGATCATCTCATCTTTTTCGCCGCTGAACTGGTGATAGACTTCAATTTGGTTCGACTCATCCAACACATAAATGTTGAAGCCTTTATCGGTATCTTCAAAGAAAAACTGCACTAAGCCTTCACTAGCAAAACCATCGACGATTTCCGGCAGTTGATAATCTTGATCGCGATCGAGCATTAACAGCGGTGAACCTTTCAATTTGTTGGTTGAAATACTGCGGTAAAAATCTACCGAATTTTCCAATTTCTGTACCGAAACCCCTCGCCGCTCAAAAAACAGACCATACATTTGATCGCCAATGCGTAACGCTTTAAAACGGCGACGTTTCTCTTGCTCTACCGGTTTCAAACGCAAATCGATACATTCCGCCAGCAACTGGTACACCATGTTGCGCATCACACCGCGCAGACTTTTGCTGTAACAAAATACATCGACAGACTCTGGCGGTAGCGCATCTTGGTGCATTTTGCCAAGCACGGTTTTCAACGCGTCGAGCATCGCCGTTTCGCCAGTAAAATGGAGAGTCCGTACTTCATGCCACGAGTTGCGATACACTAAATCGACACTACCGACTAAGCTTTTTTGCTCAGATCCGAAACTGAAAATATCTATATTTTTCAAATCAATTTTGAGCGATTTACCGCTTAATTCCGCGGTAGGATCATTTTCAAAATTGATGAACATCGCCAGTTGGCTGATTTCACAAGGGCTCGCTAAGGCCTGCATGGTCGGCCGCCGCTTACGCAACGAGAAGGTATTACGCAAATCGCTGACCATTTGATAGAACTTATCAATATCCAACTGTGCGTCACGTACTACTGAATGCAAATGAGTTGATTCCGTGATCAAACCATTAAAGAAGGCCCAAGAAACCAGCTTACTGAGGTATTCATTATGCTCAAGGAAAGGTTGGCCAATCATACGATGGGCAACCAGAGGCTGTTTATACAGATACCAGCCCGCTTTATTGGTTCGCCCTTCTCGAACTTGAATGAACGAGAGATCCGGCTCGTGCAGATCTGGCGAAATTTGTGGATTCAGTAGCGTGACTTTACCCGGCAACACCTCAAACACCGCATACAACTTACGCGCGAGGATTGATATATCTTGTGGGCTAATGGCCGAGGTGATGTCATTACGACGCGCAAACTGGATCAGGTTTCGATAGCTCAGCATTAACGCATCTAACAACGCATGGTGGACGACTTTAACTTGTTCGACTTTCCAATTACGGCGATTGTCTAATTCTTGAACAACAGATTCCGACCAATTCCACTGCTGAATCATGTGGCTTAATGCTTCTCGACGCCATGCCACTGAGCCTAAGCTCGGCTCACGAGATAACTTTTCATGCGTTTTGAGATAAAAACAACGACGCACCAGATCAAGACGGGCAGAATCACCAATACGTTCAAGGTAACGCGTCACTTTTTCAAGCATCAAATAGTAAGCATCCATACTGTACAAATCAGGTTCATGAGTAAAAAACCGTCGTTTGGTATCAATGCTTAATAATTGCGTGTGTGGGTACTCCCACGAATACGCCTCAAGCAGAATCGCTTTTAACACTGACTTATAAGGCGAGTCGATGCTTTTATAAAGCTGCCAAAGGTTTGCGCCGAAATACTCTTCAGCAGGAATGCGGTTCAACTTACCAAAATCGATCCATTCACTGCAATTAATGTAATCATTGCTGCACAATTCGTGCACGTATTCGTCGTAGCACTCTTCCATTTCAGGAGGCACAATTTGCCACAGTAAACGCTTGCCTGCCAACCGAACAGCAGAGCGATAGAACTCGTCTAATAGCAGAAGATGTTGTGATGAACCGCAGTTTTCGCCTGTCATCTGCTCAGAATGATTACTGCGAAAACGTAGCTCATCCATCAAGAAAAAGTTAGCTTCCACCCCTTGGCTCTTTGCCCAATCAGTGATCAACAAACATTTGTTGCTTAAGCTTTCCCGCTCATCACAGCTCATACTCGATGCTACACATACCCAAATATCTAAGTCACTCGAGGTGCTTTGACCAATCGACGAGGTACTGCCCATGGTATACAGAGCAAGAATAGCGGAGGTGTCTGCGGTCGGTAAGGGTTGACCTAAGGTGAGTTCTGTATCTTCAACCAGCTGACGTTGGATGTCGTTAGGCTCAAAACCATAGACACCATAAGGGACTTTTGCATCGTAGTAGCCGGGAATAATCGGGTGATTGAAGTGCAGTAATGCAGGAATGAAATGAAATACACGTTGACTTTGCAAATCCATAAGCGCCAGCGCACGCTCGGTACGTTGCTGGTTGAGATTGTCTAATCGTTGAATTAACGTCTTGGTGTAAGCCTGCAAGGTTGATTCCTTGGTTGAAACATTAACACGCGCTTTGATTATATTTTATTCTAAAGCACCAAAAAAACGTGATCAATCTAACATTTTCTTTCCATTTGGTAAAGCCCTCTCGATGCATATCACACTCAGGCAGAGCATGCCTACAATGCGCTCCAATGACCTTGGCTATAGTGTCGTAGCTATTTACACTTTGTCGTAATAGCTCATTATATAAACGAGATATAAATCACACAATTTTGACCAATTTATGCTATCTCTTCATCAATCATTCACAGCGACGATCTAGTAGTAAACCTTTCATAGCGGGAATGATAGGATTAAACCATCCATTACCTACACTCGGGATTATCATGACTCACGCAACACCCATTCGAATCGCCACACGTAAAAGCCCGCTCGCCCTTTGGCAAGCTTATTATGTTAAAGATGCGCTGCAAGCGGCTCATCCTGGCCTAGAAGTGGAATTAGTGACCATGGTAACCAAAGGCGACGTCATTTTAGATACGCCTTTAGCTAAAGTGGGTGGTAAGGGGCTTTTTGTCAAAGAGTTGGAAGTCGCTATGCTTGAAGGCCGTGCCGATTTGGCAGTGCATTCAATGAAAGATGTTCCCGTCGATTTCCCTCAAGGGCTTGGACTAGTGACGATTTGTGAACGCGAAGATCCACGTGATGCTTTCGTTTCAAACACCTATCAAAGCATTGAACAACTGCCTCAAGGTGCCATCGTCGGCACCTGCAGCCTACGTCGCCAATGCCAACTCAAAGCATATCGACCAGACCTTGTGATTAAAGAATTGCGTGGCAATGTCGGTACTCGTCTTGGAAAACTCGATGCAGGTGAATACGATGCGATTATTCTCGCCACAGCAGGTTTAAAACGTTTGAAGCTTGAAGATCGCATTCGCAGCATTATTGAACCAGAACAATCGCTTCCTGCAGTAGGGCAAGGTGCAGTCGGGATTGAATGCCGTTTAGATGACGAACGTTTAAGAGCATTGCTTGCGCCACTCAACCATTCTGACACGGCTGATCGCGTGAAATGTGAACGAGCCATGAACCTAACATTAGAAGGCGGTTGCCAAGTACCTATCGGTAGCTACGCATTGCTCGATGGTGATCATATTTGGTTAAGAGCATTAGTCGGTGAGCCTGATGGTTCTAAGATTGTGCAAGGTGAGATTCGCGGCCACCGCTCCGATGCCGAGCAACTAGGAATCACGCTTGCCCATCAATTGCTCAATGATGGAGCGCGAGATATTCTGTCCAAACTCTACTGCGAGCACGAATAAAGCATGACGGTGTTGGTCACTCGCCCCGAAAATCAAGGGATTGAACTTTGCCAACAATTAGCGGATCTCGGTATCCGCTCCGTTCACCATCCACTGATTCAGATTAATGCAGGAGTCGATCTCCCGTATTTACTCCCAGAACTTCAGCAATGCGACATTATTATTGCGGTTAGCCAAAACGCGGTGACGTTCAGTCATCAATTTTTGCAAGATCACCGATATTTTTGGCCAAATGACGCCAGATACCTTGCCGTTGGTCAAAAAACCGCACATGTTTTCAGCAAATTAAGCCAACAAAAAGTACACTATCCACAGATAAGTGACAGTGAACACCTGCTTGCCCTACCACAGTTGCAATCAATATCGGGCCTTAAGGTGATGATTTTACGTGGTAATGGCGGACGTGAGCTCATCCACGACAGCTTAATCGAGCGTGGTGCTGATGTGGTGTATAAGGAAGTGTATCGACGCGATACGATCACCCTCTTTGCCGCCGAATCGATATCTCTGTGGCAGCAACAGCAAGTCACTCAGTTAGTTGTCACCAGCTCAGGTCAACTCAATTTTATGATGGATCAATTCTCTGATTCACAACGACTCTGGCTGCTAAATTTAGCTCTTTTTGTCCCAAGCGAGCGAATTCGACAAGAGGCGCTGCACATGGGATTTGGGTGCGTCACGAACGTGGGAAGCGCCTCCAATACAGAACTCGCGGCTAGTATTAGCCAATCTAGACAGGACTCTAAGCATGACAAGCAAAAATAATAACCCGCATATTGAACCTGAAAAAGCAGCCACACCTCCTCTGGTTACAGAAAAAGACGCAACGGATAACCTTGATTCACCAAAAAGTTACGTGCAGGATCCCACGTCTCAGCCTGAAGAAAAGAGTGATAAACGAGCAAAGCGCAGCATCAAACTTTCTGTTATTGCAATTAGCCTATCTATCATTTTCAGTGGTGGTATAGCCTATCAAATGCAGCAAAAAGACGCCGTTTACCAAGCCAAAATCAACGCATTGCAGACTCAATTAACACAAACCCAAAGTCAGCTCGCGGCTGAAATCAATCAAATAAAGCAAGAAACACAAACCAAAGCGGACCAACTCACTCACAAAACTGACGTAGCCTTGAATCAACAGCAAAAAAGTATCGACAGCTTGCAACTGGCGATAGCTGATATCAAAGGCCGCCGTCCCAACGACTGGCTACTAGCAGAAGCAGACTACTTAGTGAAACTGGCAGGACGTAAACTTTTTCTAGAACATGACATCGTCAGCGCGACCAAGCTAATGGAAAGCGCTGACCAGCGTATCGCTGCATTGAATGACCCAAGCTTAGTGCCGCTACGCAAAGCCATGGCGCGTGACATTACTCAGCTCAAAATCATCCCATTGATTGATCGTGAAGGGCTAGTGTTACGCTTAACAACCTTGCAGCAACAAGTTGACACTCTACCGCTGGCCAATGCCATGTTGCCTGAAACTCAGCAGCAATCAGCACCACAAGTTTCCGAAAATATTAACGACTGGCAAAATAATCTCGTGAGCTCATTGAAAGACTTCTCGGAGAACTTCATTACCTTCCGCACTCGAGACGGTAATGCCATTCCGCTACTGTCACCTGAACAGCACTTCTATCTAAAAGAAAATCTCAAAGCAAAATTAGAAACCGCCATCAAAGCCGTATACGCAGAACAACAAGAGATTTATACAACGGCACTGAGCACAGCAGATAAATGGTCAGCCAGCTTCTTTAATTCCGATGATCAGAGTGTGCAGCAGTTTAATCACGCGCTATTGCAGCTCAGTAAACAAAATATACAAGTGCAATATCCAGTTAAATTTGAAACTCAGCACGAACTCGCTGATGTCATCACTGAACGCCTACGCCGTGAAGTCTCTCCAATGAGCGTTACGGAGGATAAGTAATGTTTAGAGTCATCTTTCTTTTTGTAGTATTAGGGGCCGGTTTATTTGTCGGAACCCAATATGCTGGCCAGCAAGGTTATGTTCTTATCTCTATAGCTAATAGAACAATAGAGATGAGCGTGACCACCTTAGTGATCTTTGTGATTGCACTCCTCTCTGGATTATTTAGCTTAGAGTATCTCCTCAAAAAAGCATTCTACGCCAGTTCAAACACATTAAACTGGTTCAGCGTACGTAAGTTAAAGCGCTCTCGCCGTTATACCAATGAAGGTATCATTAAACTTCTAGAGGGAGACTGGAAGCAGGCAGAAAAGAAAGTCACTCGCTGGGCGAACCACCATGATATGCCGCTACTCTGCTATCTTGTTGCATCGGAAGCCGCGCAGGGAATGGGCGACAGAGCAAAACGAGATTATTATTTAGATCTCGCTAGTCAACAAAGTAACGCAGGCCTAGCCGTTGAATTAACTCGTGCCAAACAACAAGTACGAGAAGGAGAGTTTGAGCAGGCGCTAAGCACTTTATCAGCCTTACAAGCCACTCATCCGAATAACACCATCGTGCTCAACTTACTCAAGACAACATACGTGCACCTAGAACAATGGCAACCGCTGCTTGAGCTTTTACCTAAGCTCCAAAAAGCAAAACAGATTAATGCGGACGAGAGCAAACAACTGAACCAAAAAGCACAATGCGGTTTACTAAAAAACGTCGCCCAGCAACAAGGTAGCGAAGGCTTAATCAACCATTGGGACAAGCTCCCAAGGAAAACCAAAAACGACGTCATTTTAACTCAATGCTTCATCGAACAGTTGATCCAACGAAAAGCAGACTCGGAAGCATTTACCGTCATTAAAGAAACATTAAAAAAACACCCAATGCCAGCTCTGTATTCATTATTGGCAGAGCTCAATTTACCAGATAGATACCCAGCAATTTTGTTGTTACAAGAAGCCATTAGTAAGGATAGTGGTAACGCCGAAGCACACAGCGCACTGGCTCAATTGTATATGAGAGAGCAGAAATGGGCAGAGGCGCAAAGCCATTTGGAAAAAGCGTTATCGCTCCGTGCCAATGTATCTGATTACGCTTATCTTGCCGATAGCCTTGAAAAACAAAACTACCCTAAAGCCGCCGCAGAAGTCTCACGTAAGGCACTAACCATGATAGAGCATGTTTAAATGGCAATCTAAGCACCTAAAAATAACCTTATACCAATTAAAGAAAAGTACGATCTCATTAAGGCTATCTAGCTATTGTTAAATATCACGATGGATAGCCTTAATAGCACCGATTTTAAAACGCTGGCGAGCCAACAAAAACCATCCTAATTCTACTATTACCCGCTTGAACACCTGGGATTTCCTGGATAATTTCTTGATCAAAATGCCATTTGACTTAAGGCCGAGCACGGCACAAAACCTCGAACTGTGAAGCCGCAGCGATTTGAATATGCGTATTTATTTGGATCGGCATACCCCTATAGGTATAGGTGATGCCGTCGTTATAATGGATGGTGCTGGTAGGTATATAAGTGCAGTTTAGTCATGTCAGTGTCATCACGTTTCCTCCGACTCACCGTGCTAAATCCAATAGAGCAAGTGTGGAGTTGGCTCACGCTAACCAACAAAGTTTTGCGGATCACAACGACATTATGTCTGAGGTGTTCAATGTGTAAAATCGATTTTTAGAAAGTACAGAAAGTACAGAAAGTACAGATAGGGTGCTCAAGATATGTTCGAGGGATTGAATTAAGCTATTAATTTTCCAGATTGGCATGTTGATATAAAACGAAAAAAACCGCTGTAAAAACAGCGGTTTTTTCTTTAAAAGTGGCGGAGAGATAGGGATTTGAACCCTAGGATAGCTATTAACCATCGCCGGTTTTCAAGACCGGTGCTTTAAACCACTCAGCCATCTCTCCACAAATTGTCACTAAAAATTAGTCTTACTTTGATAATGCTATATTTTTAGTTTTGCTTTCATATTTTTAATGATATGTAAGCGATATTCAAAGCCTGGCGATGTCCTACTCTCACATGGGGAGACCCCACACTACCATCGGCGCTGTTGTGTTTCACTTCTGAGTTCGGCATGGAGTCAGGTGGGTCCACAACGCTATGGTCGCCAAGCA
>NZ_CAWPJH010000013.1:0-63569 GCF_963888445.1 Vibrio sp. B1-2 | reverse complement strand
AAATTATTTCGTCTTACCGATTTGACCTACTGATTGGCTGGCTAATTGGGCTTGAACCCTTACTGGCTGTGCCGTGTCAGTGAGGCGGCATTATAGGGAGAACGAAGATGAGTGCAAGCGGTTTTTAATAAAAAATAAGAAAAACATCTATTTTGTTTAAATAGCAGCCACAAAGCGTCAAAAGAGAGCATTTCGCTCTCTTTTGATAGGCTTTAATCTCTCTCGATCTTAAATAAAAGCGTAGGCATCAGCAAACATGTGATCGCTTTTTGCATTTTTGTATTGGGTAAACTGTTCTCTTGCTGCTCCAGCCATATCAAAACGACCTGCAATATAAATGTCGTACGCTTCTAACGACTCGAAATCATCATTGATCGCTTGGAGTACATTGCCAACCTTGCCATTCCAACCTTCATCAGCCGTTTCAACAACAGGTACAAAGTGGATGTTCTCAAATTGCTGAGCAATCTCACTCAGTTCTGTTTTTGCATAGAGTTGGTAAACGTCTTTTGCTCCCCAGTACAAATAGATAGCGTTACTTTTCTTTTGGCTAATACAGTGATCTAAAATCGAGCGTACATAGCTAAAACCTGTTCCTCCAGCAATGAGTAGTAGAGGGCGCTCATTTTCTTTTACCCACGCATCACCGTGAGGCGCATCTATATTGACTAAACCATTGTTGCTTAATGCCGTTCTCATTTTCTCAACCACTTCCTGTGCATAAGCATTGTGCTCGGCGGCACCAATGTGCAACTCTAGTTCACCAGAACGGCAAGGGCTGCTTGCGATAGAAAATGGACGTTTATCTTTCTCACCCATTTCTACCATGAGATATTGCCCAGCTTTAAATGCAAGAACGCTTTCAGGTTGGAGGATGATTTTATAAGTATTAGAGGCTAATGGCTCAATTGACTTTACTTTACATTGGGTGGTCATGTTTTTCCTCTGACTTACTCTGCAAAAGTAAGTACTAAGTTACTTGTTGCAAAGGCTTGGCAAGGGAATATCCAACCTTGTCGCTGCTCTTCGTCAGTCAACATCGGTTCTAAGTTATATTCCACTACACCTTCTAATTTTCTGCACATACACATAGCGCATGCACCTATTTGACAACGGTGTGGAAAAGAGATGTTCTTGTTGAGCGCAGCTTCCAACACCGTTGTACCGTCTTGCACTTCAAAAGTATCGCCTTTCGGCAGCAAGATCACCGTATAAGTCATAAAATACCTAGCTCATCCCAGAGCGAGTCTATTTTGGTGACGACCTCGTGATCTTTTTGGATTGGCGTCCCCCACTCTCGCTGAACTTCACCAGAGAGTTTGTTGGTTGCATCCAGCAGGAGCTTGGAACATTGCCCTTCATTAGCTTCTATACGATCAGTATCCCGAGACGGATCCATGCGCGTGGTTATCGCCCAAATCACATCATTCCAATCTCGGATATTCACATCATCATCACAGAGCACAACAAACTTCAGGTTTGAAAATGTCTCTAAAAATGCCCATATCTTTTTTAACAGCTCTTGAGATTGACCAGCGAACGCTTTGTTCATGGATACCATCAAGAAACCATCATTAGAAAATGGCACTAAATAGATATCAACAATCTCAGAATGCTGAGCTCTAAGCTGATCCAAATGCTCAGCTTTGATCTGAGGAGCCGTTGATGGTGATGACTGTTGTCTTGTACCGTCACTCTCAACATCCCATTTAATGGTAGCATCTAAGCCCATTTTGGAGCCTAGCCCCACCACTGGAGAGGCAAAATCAAGTGAATCAATCGGTGTATGTTCGATGAATAAAGTGTCTCGGACTGGGTCCATATGTGTTGTCATTGCATTGATAACTGAATTCCAATCACGAGCATCGACTGATTCATCGCACACCACCACATATTTAGTGTACATAAACTGGCGAAGGAACGACCAAACTCCCATCATGACTCGCTTTGCATGACCAGGGTATTGCTTTTTCATCGTCACCACCGCCATTCGATAAGAACAACCTTCCGGCGGTAAATAGAAATCGACGATTTCAGGGAACTGTTTTTGGAGTATAGGTACAAACACTTCATTTAACGCAACACCAAGCACAGCTGGTTCATCAGGTGGGCGTCCGGTATAAGTGCTATGGTAGATAGGATTGCTGCGCATTGTGATATGCGTAACCGTAAAGACACGATGCTTTTCAACTTCATTATAGTAACCCGTGTGATCACCATAAGGCCCTTCGTCAGCATATTCGTTTGGATCTATGTAGCCTTCCAGCACAATTTCCGCACTAGCAGGCACATCTAGATCATTACTGAGCGATTTAACCACTTCTGTTTTACTGCCTCGTAGCAATCCCGCAAAAGCATATTCAGAAAGCGTATCTGGCACTGGTGTCACCGCGCCTAGAATGGTTGCAGGATCAGCACCAAAAGCCACTGAAACTGGGAAATTCTCTCCGGGGTGAGTGTCCATCCAATCTCTTAAATCTAGAGCACCACCACGATGCGCCAGCCAACGCATGATGACTTTGTTTTTACTGAGTTTCTGTTGGCGATAAATCCCGAGATTTTGTCGCTTCTTGTTTGGCCCTTTAGTGATCGTCAGCCCCCAAGTCAGAAGAGGAGCAACATCATCGGCCCAACAACTCATCACTGGGATTTTGTCTAAGTCAACATCGTTGCCTTGCCAAACAATCTCCTGGCAAGGAGCCTTGCGTAGTCGTTTGGTTGGCATGTTGAGCACTTGCTTAAATAAAGGCAATTTATCGATAGCATCTTTGAAGCCCTGTGGTGGCTCGGGCTCTTTGAGATAAGCTAGTAATTTGCCGACTTCCCTTAACTCTTGGACCTCTTTACGCCCCATGCCGATCGCGACGCGTTTTGCGGTGCCAAACAAGTTAGTGAGCACGGGAACCGTATAACCGATCGGGTTTTCAAATAGCAAAGCAGGACCTGCGGCACGCAAAGTGCGGTCGCTAATTTCCGTCATTTCATAATGAGGATCAATCGGGCAAGTAATGCGTTTTAGTTGGCCTGTTTTTTCCAGATGGTCAACAAATTCACGTAAATCCTTAAAGCTCATAGGCCTACTACATCGCTGATTAAACTGCAGGCAGTATAACAAAAACAACCCATTAACGATCCCCAAATTTCATAGGGTTATTGAGAGAGGGCTTGCAAAATACCACGACTTTTCACCTGAGAATTACTCACCAGTAAATCCTTTAGCCAGCGGCTGTGTCCTTGCTCGACCAAAGCAGTGGCCACTAAATTGACCTCTTCATTGATTGACATTTTGGCTATCAGAAAGTCGCGGATATCAGGACGCATGGGGCTGATGCGAACTAATGCCTTAATCGCTTGTACTTTTAAACTTGGATTTTCACTGGCGGCCATGATCTGTTTTATCGCAAATTCATCGCTTACGCTGGCTAATCGTGTGAGTTCCTGCTGAATGGAGAAATCGACCCGCATCAGCCACAGGAGTTTATAGATTTTAGGATCTTCACTAACTTGAGCTAATCGAACCATCACTTGTGTGGAAGGCAACCATCCGGTCACTGGCTCTGATGTCAGTTGCTCAGTGAGCGCAGCTAAAGCACTTGGGGATAGTGTATCTAACTCGCGGATCAGTAACGTTTCGCGAATTTTTACTTGATATTGAGTCCCTGACAACCATGTTTTCAGTACTAGTTCTTGGCGCTCCGCCTTCACCAAGAAATCGAGAATGGTTTGTTCTTGCCGCCAACGCTTTAATAAACGGCTGGCTATCGCAGAAGAGTCAAAAGCTGGAGTTGAGAATTCATAGCCTTGTTCTTTTTCAACAACTTGGTAAGTGGGTGCAAGCGCTTGCTGCTCTTCAATGAAGATCACCATATTCGGCGTTAGCGCGAGATCCAACTGCTCGATTTTTTGCAGCAACAGAAAACGTGCGGCTTCTTGCGGTAATAGCGCTAAACGTTGTAATGAAAAACGCAAAGAATCAAATTCATCATGTACAGCGTACTGCAATAGCTCTGCACTTTTATGGCGCATTTGTTCTTCCTGAAGCCATTTTTGAGCTGTATCAGACGTTATTTCTATAGAGGCAGCACTTGGCCACGCACAAAATAAAAATAGCGAGAGGAGAAGCGACGACAACATTCCTTGTTGCATTTTAACCTCCTTGTAACATTTGGCCTATTGTGGAAGGTTAATGGGTCAAATGCAAACAAAAACGCCACCGATAAACGGTGGCGTTGGTCATACTAAACTTAGCGTCTATTATTGACGGCGCATCGCATCAAAAAACTCATCATTGGTTTTCGTCATCGCGAGCTTATCAATTAAGAATTCCATTGCGTCACTTTCACTCATTGGGTGAACGATCTTACGCAGAATCCACATTTTTTGTAACTCATCAGGTTTAGTAAGCAACTCTTCACGACGAGTACCGCTGCGGTTGAAATCGATAGCAGGGAAGACACGTTTTTCCGCAATTTTACGGTTAAGGTGCAATTCCATGTTACCTGTACCTTTAAACTCTTCGTAGATAACTTCATCCATTTTAGAGCCAGTATCAACCAGTGCCGTCGCAATAATCGTTAAACTACCGCCTTCTTCTACATTACGAGCCGCACCGAAAAAGCGCTTAGGACGTTGCAATGCGTTGGCATCCACACCACCAGTCAATACTTTGCCAGATGACGGGATCACTGTGTTGTAGGCGCGAGCTAAACGTGTGATGGAATCAAGCAGGATAACGACATCTTTCTTATGCTCAACCAAACGTTTTGCTTTTTCGATCACCATTTCTGCCACTTGTACGTGACGAGAAGCTGGCTCATCGAACGTAGAAGCAACCACTTCGCCTTTCACAAGGCGTTGCATTTCCGTTACTTCTTCAGGACGTTCGTCAATCAGTAGCACCATCAACACGCAATCAGGATGGTTGTTAGCAATACTTTGCGCGATATTTTGTAGCAACATGGTTTTGCCCGCTTTTGGCGGAGCAACAATCAAACCACGCTGGCCTTTACCAATCGGAGAGGCAAGGTCTAGAACTCGTGCCGTAATGTCTTCTGTCGAGCCATTACCACGCTCCATGATCATACGTTCATTGGCATGCAGTGGAGTTAAGTTCTCAAATAAAATCTTGTTACGTGCATTATCCGGTTTGTCGTGGTTAACGGTGTTAACTTTTAACAATGCGAAATAACGTTCGCCTTCTTTTGGTGGGCGAATTTTGCCGGATACTGAGTCACCGGTGCGTAAGTTGAAACGGCGAATTTGGCTTGGTGATACGTAGATATCATCAGGGCCAGCTAAATATGAACAGTCGGCGCTACGTAAGAAACCAAAACCGTCTTGAAGAATTTCCAAGACCCCATCACCAAATATATCTTCACCACTTTTTGCGTGCGCTTTTAGGATGGAGAAGATGATGTCTTGTTTTCTTAGACGCGCTAGGTTTTCGAGGCCTAGGCTCTCACCAAGTTTCACAAGATCAGACACAGGTCTGTTCTTCAATTCTGTTAGATTCATTGTGGTGGATACTTGTTTAGTCAAAATAGGATCTATTTTCTAGTTAAGATGGATTTTGGTCTCAGGATCGACCAAGAAGTGAACACTTGTCTAATTAACGTGCGATAAACTAGCACTAAATAATAGCCTAGTCTAGAGTTTGTTTCTTTTCAAAAAAACAAAGCCGTGCATCAGAAAATGTACGGCTTTGCGATACCTGTTATAGGTTTGCGTCCAAAAACTCTTTCAATTGAGTTTTTGATAACGCACCAACTTTCGTTGCAGCGACGTTGCCATTTTTGAACAGCAGCAAGGTTGGGATGCCACGAATACCAAACTTAGGTGGAGTACCTGCGTTGTGGTCGATATTTAATTTACCGATAGTCAGTTTGCCTTCGTACTCGCTAGCGATTTCATCCAAAATTGGTGCAATCATCTTACAAGGACCACACCATTCTGCCCAAAAATCAACAAGAACAGGGCCTGCAGCTTTGATTACATCGTTCTCAAAACCATCATCTGTAAGCTGCAAAATCTTATCGCTCATCTTCCACTCCAATATGTTTTTCTGCACTGATTATAAGCTAACCAGTAAATAGATGCTCTATTGGAATGTATTTACTTTCGTATTGCAAGCTTAAGCTGATATTCTATGGCGATGAAAAAGACACATATCACAGAGCAAAAGTTCGCCGATTTGGGATTACATCCTCAAGTTGTTGAAGGATTGGAAAAAAAAGGGTTCGATTACTGTACCCCGATCCAAGCCTTGGCGTTGCCGGTACTGCTCACCGGCCAAGACATTGCAGGCCAGGCCCAAACAGGGACTGGTAAAACGCTTGCGTTTCTCGCTGCTACTTTTAACCACTTACTAACAACCCCTGAACATGAAGGGCGAAAACCGACGCAGCCGCGTGCCATTATTATGGCCCCGACTCGTGAGTTAGCGATTCAAATTTATAACGACGCCGAACCTCTGATTGCCAGCACTGGCATCAAAGCCGCGCTGGCTTACGGTGGTGAAAGCTACGATAAGCAGTTGTCTAAGCTGCAAGATGGTGTCGACATATTGATCGGTACAACAGGACGTATCATCGATTTCTACAAACAACACGTGTTTAACTTGAATAATATTCAAGCAGTTGTGCTAGATGAAGCTGATCGCATGTTTGACCTTGGTTTTATCAAGGACATTCGTTTTCTGTTTCGCCGTATGCCAGAACCTAAAGAGCGCCTGAACATGCTGTTTTCAGCCACGCTTTCTTATCGCGTTCAAGAGTTGGCGTTCGAGCACATGCATAACCCTGAGCACGTGGTTGTTGAACCAGAACAAAAAACTGGCCATCGCATCCAAGAAGAGCTGTTCTACCCGTCTAACGAACATAAGATGGCGCTATTACAGACACTGATAGAACAAGACTGGCCAGATCGCGCCATCATTTTTGCCAACACAAAACACCGCTGCGACTCTATTTGGGGTCATTTAGCTGCAGATGGGCACCGTGTCGGCCTGCTAACGGGTGATGTACCGCAGAAGAAACGTGAAAAGATCCTTGAGCAATTTACTACCGGTGATGTCGACATTCTTGTTGCAACCGACGTGGCAGCGCGAGGCTTACACATTCCTCAAGTCACACACGTATTCAACTACGACTTACCTGATGACTGTGAAGACTACGTGCACCGTATTGGTCGTACAGGTCGCGCAGGAGAGAGTGGTCACTCGATTAGTTTTGCCTGTGAAGAGTACGCCATTAACCTAACCGCGATTGAAGAGTACACCGGGCACGCAGTTCCTGTTTCTGATTACGATGCATCGGCGTTGATTGAAGACTTACCGCCGCCAATTCGTCTGCGTTCTCGTAATCCTCAGCAGCGCCGTACTAATAACAATGGCCCTCGTACTGGCAACCGTAAGCCACAAAGTCGTCGCCCACGTCAACCGCATCAAAGTAATAAGGGTTCGTAATCCATTTATGAGTAAAGCCGTCTCCTCGCCGCTCTACGCTGCCATCGACCTTGGGTCGAACAGTTTTCATATGCTCATCGTGCGTCATATTGATGGCAGTGTACAAACGATGGCCAAAATAAAGCGCAAAGTACGCTTGGCCGCCGGGTTAGATGATAACAACGCTCTTAGCCAAGAAGCGATGCAGCGAGGATGGGACTGCCTCAGTTTATTTGCGGAACGACTACAAGATATACCCGCCAGCAATATCCGTATTGTTGGCACTGCCACACTGCGTACAGCCACCAACGTTGAGCTGTTTTTAACTCAAGCCAACCAAATACTCCGCCACCCCATTCAGGTTATTTCCGGTGAAGAAGAGGCGGCCACTATCTATAAAGGAGTGGCGCACACTTCAGGTGGCTTAGGACGACGCTTGGTTGTCGATATTGGTGGGGCCAGTACTGAACTCATCATTGGTGAAGGGTTCGATGCCAAAGCGTTAACCAGTTTAAAAATGGGCTGCGTCACTTGGCTTGAGCGCCATTTTAAAGACAGACAGCTTAACGCGGCTAACTTTAATCGAGCGATCGATGCGGCAAAACAGACGTTAGCGCCTATCCTTGAGCAGTACACACAGTTAGGTTGGGATGTGTGCGTGGGTGCCAGTGGCACAGTACAAGCGTTGCAAGAAATTATGTTAGCGCAAGGGATGGATGAGGTGATCACTCATACCAAACTAAAACGCTTGCAAAAACAAGCGATGCTCGCCGATCACTTGGAAGAGCTTGATATTGAAGGCTTAACTTTAGAGCGAGCGTTAGTTTTCCCAAGTGGCCTCTCGATTTTAATTGCCATCTTTGAACTGCTCGAGATTGAATCGATGACTTTAGCTGGCGGCGCATTGCGTGAAGGCTTAGTGTATGAAATGGTCGAAGAGCTGCGCCAAGATGACATTCGAACGCGTACCATCAATAGCGTTCAGGTGCGATATCAAATTGATGTTGACTACGCCAAGCAAGTGGCTCAACTTGCCCAATCGCTGCTCAAACAGTGTGGGGGGGAAGATTGGATTGCGGAACCGCAAGCTGAAATGCTGCTCACTACCGCTGCACAATTGCATGAAATAGGGTTAGCGATTGATTTAAAAAAAGGCGGTGAACACAGCGCCTACCTGTTACAAAACCTCGACTTACCCGGCTATACCCGTGCACAGAAACACTTTCTAGGCGAAATTGCTCGTCGTTATCGCGAGCAGCTCTCTTCATTGCCAGAGCAGTACGCTCTGTCGGGTAACAGCGCCAAGCGGGTGTTACGTTTACTGCGCCTTGCCGTATTGCTCAGCCATCGTCGTAACGAGGCTCTACAGCCTAAATTTACACTGCAAGCTCAAGGTGACCAACTGACTCTTCGGTTATCCGCCAAATGGTTAGCGGCCAATCCTCTCACCACCGCCGAACTGGATATTGAAGCAAACCGTCAAAGCGACATTGGTTGGCCACTCATTATCGACCCATCATAGTTATAAGATGCAGACACATGAAAAAGCCCGAGCAGCACTTGCTCGGGCTTTGATTTTCTCTCTTCCTAGTATAATGGCTTGCTACTCCACTACTGAACATTTCAACTACTGAGCATTGATCCCAACGGTTCGAAAATCAGGGTTGACCGCTGTCAGCTTCCGGATCAAGTAATTGAGCAGCACACCGTACATCGGCACAAACAGGCCTAAACTGATCACCAGTTTAAAACCATAATCAACCAAGGCAATTTCGGTCCAATGTTCAGCCATGAACGGATAGGGGCTTTGATAGAAAGCAATCGCAAAAAAAGCGACCGTGTCTAATGCATTACCAAATAACGTAGAACATGTTGGCGCAACCCACCACTGCTTCATCTGGCGCAGACGATTAAACACATGCACATCCATAATTTGCCCTAGCAAATACGCCATAAAACTGGCAATCGCAATACGCGCAACAAACAGATTAAACTCATGAAGCTGAGCAAGCCCTTGGAATTGACCTTCAAAAAATAGCACCGAGAGTGCATAAGAAACAATCAAAGCCGGTAACATCACTAAGAAAATGATTTTACGAGCCAACGCTGCACCAAAAATGCGTACAGTGAGATCCGTTGCCAGAAAAATGAATGGGAAAGTAAATGCGCCCCAAGTGGTATGTAAACCGAAGACAGTAAAGGGCAACTGAACCAGATAATTGCTTGATGCAATAATGATCAAATGAAATAGCACTAAAAGTGCCAAAGCTTTGCGCTGCTGCGCAAGGGTAAAGTAACTCATTGTGTACCTTTTTAGTTTGTTTTGGGGGCGAGGGAACCCAAATCGAAGAATTAGTCTTGCATTAATTTATAGGCTTACCACGCGATCATATCCAAATCACGAGCTCAGCGGCGGGCGATTATACAGCAATCCCTCCCCTCGACAAGCCTTGAAATAAGAGCAAACGTTTACCCATTGAAGAAAATATCACCGTTTTAAAATTCCCCTTTCACAGCTAAAGGCCGACCTTTTTGTTGTAGACATCCATGGGAACGTGCTACTCTTCGCCTCCATTTTTTCTGGCCTTATTTTCATTTTCTAGGATGAAACTCTCTGGGTCAGTGCTATCTTTTAACATGCTGATAGACGCAAATATCAGCATTCAATCCTAACCTAACGTGGAACAGAACAGATGGGCAAAGGTACTCTTTATATCGTCTCTGCACCCAGTGGTGCAGGCAAATCAAGCTTGATCTCTGCGATGTTGGAAACCAACCCAACCTATGCGATGAAAGTCTCTGTTTCACATACCACACGCGGCATGCGCCCGGGCGAACAAGATGGTGTTCATTACCATTTTGTACAAAAAGAGCTGTTTGAAGAGTTGATTACTAAAGGTGAATTTCTCGAACATGCTGAAGTATTTGGCAACTACTACGGCACCTCTAAGGTATGGATTGAAAATAACCTCAACAAAGGCATTGACGTTTTTCTTGATATTGACTGGCAAGGCGCGCGTCAAATACGCGATAAAATGCCTGATGCAAAAAGTGTGTTTATCCTTCCTCCTTCAAAAGAAGAATTGGAACGCCGCTTGAATGCTCGTGGTCAAGACAGCGAAGCCGTCATTGCTAAACGTATGAATGAAGCTCAAGCTGAAATCTCGCATTACACCGAATACGACTATGTCATCATAAATGATGATTTCGATGTGGCATTAATGGATTTCAGAGCTATTTTACGTGCTGAACGATTGAAGCAAGACAAGCAAGCTGCTAAATATAACAGCATGCTCAACGCGCTACTGGCGGAATAATCACCCGCTCAAACAAGGCAAAGTCTATCGCTAGTATAAACAAAGATTAGACTGTATACTTTCTCGTCATTTAAAAATTTTTAGTTAACTATTTGGAGTTCTCATGGCACGCGTAACTGTTCAAGACGCTGTTGAAAAAGTGGGCAATCGTTTCGACCTAGTTCTGATTGCGGCTCGCCGCGCTCGTCAAATGCAAACTGGCGGTAAAGATTCATTGGTGCCAGAAGAGAACGATAAGCCAACCGTTATCGCTCTGCGCGAAATCGAAGAAGGTCTTATCACGAAAGATGTGCTTGATGCTCGTGAGCGCCAAGAGCAGAAAGAGCAAGAAGCCGCAGAATTGGCCGCCGTAAGCAGCATCGCTCACAACCGTTAATTCTGCCATTCAAATTCAACAACCTTCCGGGCCTATAATTTGTATCTATTTGATAGCCTTAAAGACGTTGTCCAAGAATACCTAACAGAGCCTCAAATTGAGGCTCTGCGTCAATCTTATGTGGTCGCACGTGAAGCCCATGAAGGGCAAACCCGTTCTAGCGGCGAACCTTACATTATTCACCCTGTTGCGGTTTCTCGAATTTTGGCTGATATGCGCCTTGATTTGGAAACGCTACAAGCAGCGTTATTACATGATGTCATCGAAGATTGCGATGTCACTAAAGACGATCTTGAAGCGCAATTTGGTCACGCCGTGGCGGAGTTGGTAGACGGGGTTTCTAAACTCGACAAGTTGAAATTTCGTGATCGTAAAGAAGCCCAAGCCGAGAACTTTCGTAAGATGGTGCTGGCAATGGTGCAAGATATTCGCGTTATTCTCATCAAACTTGCTGACCGCACACACAATATGCGTACCCTTGGCGCATTGCGCCCGGATAAAAAGCGTCGTATTGCCCGTGAAACGTTAGAGATTTACGCGCCTCTTGCTCACCGCTTAGGGATTCATAACATCAAGACTGAGCTAGAAGAGCTTGGCTTTGAAGCATTGTACCCAAATCGTTATCGCGTATTGAAAGAAGTGGTAAGATCCGCTCGCGGTAACCGCAAAGAGATGATCCAACGCATCCACAGTGAAATTGAAGGCCGCTTGCAAGATTTCGGTTTGAAAGCACGCGTGGTCGGCCGTGAAAAGAACCTGTTCTCCATCTATAACAAGATGAAAACCAAAGAGCAGCGCTTTCATACCATTATGGACATCTACGCTTTTCGAGTCGTGGTCGACACTGCAGATACCTGTTACCGTGCATTAGGCCAAGTTCATAGCTTGTACAAACCTCGCCCGGGGCGTATGAAAGATTACATCGCCGTGCCCAAAGCGAACGGCTACCAATCTTTGCATACCTCGATGGTCGGCCCACACGGCGTCCCAGTTGAAGTGCAGATCCGCACTGAAGACATGGAACAGATGGCCGACAAAGGTGTTGCTGCTCATTGGTCTTACAAAGGTAATGGCGAACGTACTGGCACCACCGCGCAAATTAAAGCACAGCGCTGGATGCAAAGCCTACTTGAACTACAACAAAGCGCTGGCAACTCGTTTGAGTTTATTGAGAACGTTAAGTCGGATCTTTTCCCTGATGAAATCTACGTCTTCACCCCCAAAGGCCGCATCGTTGAGCTGCCTGTCGGGGCAACTGCGGTTGATTTTGCCTACGCGGTACACACCGATGTCGGTAATACCTGTGTTGGAGCTCGTGTTGATCGAAACCCTTATCCGTTAAGTAAATCACTGAAAAACGGCCAAACGATTGAAATCATCAGCGCACCTGGGGCTCGCCCTAATGCCGCTTGGCTCAACTATGTGGTCACGTCTCGCGCTCGTACTAAGATACGTCAAGTGCTTAAAACCATGCGCCGTGAGGAATCGATCACACTTGGTAGACGTTTGCTCAATCACGCGCTGGGTGATCTTTCACTCAGTGACATCAGTGACGAGAACATTAAGCATGTGATTGGTGAGCTTAAAATGGCCACGGTCGATGATCTGCTGGCCGCGATTGGTTTAGGCGAACTGATGAGTATTGTCATTGCGCGTCGTCTGCTTGGCGATGCTGATGAGCTGACCGAAGTGGAAAGCAATGATGGCAAACCGAAAAAGAAACTGCCGATCCGCGGCGCTGAAGGTATTTTGCTCACGTTTGCTAACTGCTGCCACCCCATCCCAGACGATCACATCATTGCGCATGTCTCTCCGGGTCGTGGTTTAGTGGTGCATCGTGAAACCTGCCCTAATGTTCGTGGCTACCAAAAAGAGCCGGATCGTTACATGGCGGTTGAGTGGTCTAAAGATTACGACCAAGAGTTCATCACCGAACTGAAAGTGGACATGCAAAACCACCAAGGTGCGTTAGCGGAACTGACGAATGTAATCTCGAAAACAGGTTCCAACATTCATGGCCTCTCCACCGAGGAGCGTGATGGACGTTTGTATACTGTCACTGTGCTGCTGACCACCAAAGATCGCATTCACTTAGCAAACATCATGAAAAAAATTCGTGTGATGCCTCATGCACTGAAAGTGCGACGCCGGAAAAATTAAACTATCCAAATAAATAAAACCCCTTGCGGCTAACCACTCATGGGGTTTTTTATTTTCCGACACCCTACCCCCATCTTGCATTTTAGGCGTCACTATTCAAATTAGCCGATGGCCTGCCGCTTATCGACCATTACATGATTTTATGCTGTACAAAAAAACAGTTCGATGGTTGAATAATAGATAACGATACTGTTAATGAGCCCTGTTATGTCACAGCTACTGTCCGCGATTCCTCTCACCTCACTCTCTGGCGTGGGTGCTAAAGTGGCTGAAAAACTGGAAAAGGTTGGCTTAATCAGTGTGCAAGATCTGCTGTTCCATCTCCCTTTACGTTATGAGGACCGCACACGGATCTACCCTATCGCCAAATTGCATCCCGGGCTTTGGGCCGCCGTGCAAGGTAAAGTCATGGCGGTGGATACGGTTTTTGGCAAACGCAAAATGCTCACAGTAAAAATAAGCGATGGTAACGGCACCATTACGCTGCGTTTTTTTAACTTTACTGCTGGGATGAAAAACAATTTTGCTGAAGGTAAGTTAGTGCACGCTTACGGTGAAATTAAGCGTGGTGGATTCGGCCTTGAAATTGTTCATCCTGATTATAAATTTTATGCTCCTCAGCAACAGCCAGATGTCGAAGCTAACTTAACACCCGTTTACCCAACAACTGATGGCCTGCGCCAACTCACGCTACGCACACTCACTGATCAAGCATTAAGTTTACTCGACAAAGCCGCCGTACAAGAATTGCTACCTGCTGGGTTGTATGATCACCAAATTACGCTCTCTGAAGCGCTGCACATCATTCACCGACCGCCGCCGGGCATTAACCTGCAACTGTTTGATGAGGGGAAACACCCGGCGCAGGTTCGCTTAATTATGGAAGAGCTGTTGGCGCAAAACCTCTCCATGCTGGCTGTACGCCATCAAGGCCAGCAAGATATCGCATTGCCACTGGCTGGGTCTGGCAAACTCAAACAACAACTGCTTTCACAACTGCCTTTCTCTCCCACTAAAGCACAAACACGTGTTGTAACAGAGATCGAAGCCGATCTGGCACAAGCTCACCCCATGATGCGTTTAGTACAAGGTGATGTGGGCTCAGGGAAAACCTTGGTCGCAGCATTAGCCGCCGCACGTGCTATCGAACATGGCTATCAAGTAGCATTAATGGCACCGACGGAATTGCTGGCCGAGCAGCACGCAATTAACTTTGCCAACTGGTTTGAAGCAATGGGCATCCAAGTCGGCTGGCTGGCGGGTAAATTAAAAGGCAAAGCGAAAGAAACAGAACTGGCTCGCATTGCCAGCGGTGAGGCAAAAATGATAGTGGGTACTCACGCTCTTTTCCAAGAACAAGTTGAATTTCATCACCTTGCGCTCGTCATCATTGATGAACAACACCGCTTTGGCGTCCACCAGCGTTTAGAACTGCGTGAGAAAGGGGCGAAGCAAGGCGCATATCCGCACCAGTTGATCATGACCGCAACGCCGATCCCACGAACTTTAGCGATGACCGCTTACGCTGATTTAGAAACCTCCGTTATTGATGAACTGCCACCGGGACGAACGCCCATTCAAACTGTCGCTATCCCAGATACAAAGCGTGATGATATCGTCGAGCGCGTACGTCATGCCTGTTTGAATGAAGGAAAACAGGCTTATTGGGTCTGTACTTTGATTGATGAGTCTGAGGTGCTAGAAGCGCAAGCCGCCGCCGACACAGCGCAAGAGCTACAACGCACTCTGCCCGATGTCAAAATCGGTTTGGTGCATGGCCGAATGAAGCCGAGCGAAAAACAAGCGGTGATGCAAGCCTTTAAAAACAATGAACTGCACTTGCTGGTTGCCACAACGGTGATTGAGGTTGGCGTTGACGTGCCGAATGCGAGCTTGATGATCATCGAAAACCCTGAACGGTTGGGCTTAGCGCAGTTGCACCAATTACGCGGCCGCGTAGGTCGAGGATCTGTCGCCAGCCACTGCGTATTGCTCTACCATGCACCACTATCGAAAACCGCACAAAAACGTTTGGGTGTACTACGTGAGAGCAATGACGGTTTCGTAATTGCTCAGCGAGACTTAGAAATTCGCGGTCCGGGTGAGCTGCTTGGTACCAAACAGACCGGCCTTGCGGATTTCAAAATTGCGGATTTAGTCCGTGACCAACGTTTAATTCCTGAAGTACAGCGCATTGCTCGCTACTTACACGACCATTATCCAAGCCACGCGACCGCCATTATCGATCGCTGGTTAGGAGAGAAGGACATCTACGCCAAAGCATAAGATTGTTCGTTCTGTATTCCCCTCTCCCTTACACAGCAAAGCAAACGTTTGCTTTCTTGCGTAAACCCTCTATAATTTCGCCAATTTTTTTAGTGAACTACTCACTTATCCAGTCCGAGCAGATTCTGATTAACAGCAATCACAGATGACGTGTCTGCTCCACTTAGTGCTCCCACTCAGCGAACGCTAAGATAACAACGCACCATTAGGAAAACAGTATGACTATCCACAACGCTTCGCGTAAGTCTGATTTGGTTTATCAACTCAACGATAGGCCACCGCTACCCCAAACCATTTTCGCCGCTTTACAACATTTGCTAGCCATGTTTGTTGCGGTCATCACCCCTTCGCTTATTATTTGCCAAACACTTGGTGTTTCTGCCGAACAGACTAACACCATCATCAGCATGTCGCTGTTTGCATCTGGCTTATCCTCCTTTATCCAGATCCGCACCATTGGCCCGATTGGCTCCGGTTTACTTTCTATCCAAGGCACTAGTTTTAACTTTCTTGGGCCAATTATTGGCGCAGGCTTGTCATTAAAAGCGGGTGGTGCAGATATAAGCACTATGATGGCGGCGATCTTTGGCACCATTTTAGTCGCCTCTTTTGCTGAAATCCTATTATCACGAGTGCTGCAATACGCGCGCCGCGTGATCACGCCGCTGGTGTCGGGCATTGTGGTTACCCTGATAGGCTTAACACTGGTACAAGTTGGTTTAGTTTCGATGGGTGGCGGCTATGCTGCGCTCAGCGATGGCACTTTTGGCAGCTTAGACAAACTGGCATTGGCGGGAACCGTGCTTGGACTTATCGTGCTGCTCAACCGCTCAAGTAACCCATACATTCGCGTAGCATCGATTGTGATTGCGATGTTCGTCGGTTATATCATGGCCTACTTGATGGGGATGGTGAACACTGATTCACTGAGTGAAACTGCCCTGATTGCACTACCAATACCTATGCAGTTTGGTTTAGGTTTTGATTGGTCACTCTTTATTCCTCTGGTACTGATTTTCTTGATCACCGCATTGGAAGCGATTGGTGATATCACCGCCACTTCTGAAGTGTCGGGCGAGCCTGTCAAAGGGCCGATTTATATGAAGCGTATTAAAGGTGGTGTGCTGGCTGATGGTTTGAACTCCGCGCTGGCGGCGGTCTTTAACAGTTTTCCCAACTCGACCTTTAGCCAAAACAATGGTGTAATTATGCTCACCGGGGTTGCCAGCCGTTATGTGGGTTACTTTATTTCCGCCATGTTGGTGTTGCTCGGCCTGTTCCCGGGCGTGGCAAGCTTTGTACAATTGATTCCTGAACCGGTACTTGGCGGTGCAACCATCGTCATGTTCGGCACCATTGCAGCCGCGGGTGTGCGTATTATTTCCCGTGTGGATCTCGACCGCCGCGCGATTTTAATCATGGCGCTGTCGTTTTCGATGGGGTTAGGCATTGCGCAAAAGCCAGAGATTCTGCAATTTATGCCCGAGTTCATTAAGAGCATTTTTTCATCCGGCGTAGCGGCTGGCGGTATCACCGCCATTTTGCTCAACTTACTACTGCCAGAAAAATTGCCACGCGAAGAAGAAGAAGAAGAAGAACTCGAAGAGCTCAAAACCAACTGATTGCATGGATGTGCCCAAAAACTTCGGTCAGCAGCCGAAAAGGCATAAACCGTAAACACAATGGGCTCAACTGAGCCCATTGTGTTATTTAGTGACTAAGCCCCTATTTGGTCGGGAAGCTCAGTTGCGCTTTGAGTCCACCTTCACTGCGGTTACTCACCACAACGCTGCCATGATGCTGGCTAACAATCCGTTTCACTATCGCCAAACCAAGTCCTGTGCCTTCACTGCCGCGCGCGGTATCACCACGCGTAAAAGGTTCAAACACTTTACTCACTTGGCTAGGATCAATACCCGGGCCATTATCCTCCACACAAACCCAAGCCATTTTGTTATCTGCGGTACTGCCCGTACTCACCTTAACCCAACCATTACCATAACGAATGGCGTTCACCACTAAGTTGCTCACCGCGCGTTTAATGGCGATCGCATTGCCAAAGGCTGGCTGCATTGGTAAATGCAGCGCGACATCGATTTTGATCTCGTAGCCCCCTTCGGCAGTGGCGACATCATTGGCGATCTCATTGAGATCAACGGCGGTAAAGGTCTGTTTATTGACGGGTTTAAGGTAGTCCATAAACTGACTGATGATCTCGTTACACTCTTCCGTATCACTGATGATTCCTTCGGCGAGATAACTCTCTTCTGGAGACATCATTTCCGTGGCTAAGCGAATACGAGTCAGCGGCGTACGTAAGTCGTGGCTGATCCCCGCCATCAATAATGAGCGATCCTCTTCAAGTGCTTGGATCCCTTTCGACATTTGATTAAACGCCAACGTCACCGCGCGAATTTCAGAAGCGCCTTTGAGCGGCAATGGCGGCGGGTTCTCACCTCGGCCAACGGCTTTGGCGGCTTTTTCTAAGGCAATTAAAGGACGATTTTGCAGACGAATAAACAGCCATCCCCCTAAGACGATCAGTAACGCCATCACCAAACTATTGTGAAATAGTGGCGCAAAATCCTCTTTTTGCAGCTCAGAGAGAGGGATGCGTATTAATGACCCCGGAAAAGAGTCCACTTTCATCCATAAAATATAACTCTCTTTACCCAAAATCATCCGCACATCGGTCGGCGAGCCGAGCTCATTGCTCATCTCCTCGCTCATCAAATCAATGCTGATTGCATCGTGATACTCTTGGGCCATCTCACTCTCTTCACTATGAATGGTGACGCCCAACTGTTCTAACACTCGGCGGCGCTGTAAGGCGTCCATTCCCAGCTTCGATGTATTGTTCGCCGCATCATCCAACATTAGGTTGATCTCATGGCCCAAAATCTTATTGAACTGCTGCAAACTGGGCATCAAAGCATAGTTAAATACGGCGTAATAAGAATACACTTGGCTGGCGATCAGCAATGAAAAGAAGAGCAAAATCGATTGAGTAAAGGAACTGCGAATGCGCATAGGAAAACCCGCTATGAACGTACTATCAAAAAGACGACAAAAAAGCTCCTGTGGGTTAACCGACAGGAGCTGATTGAAATTTAAGACTCTTTACCATCTGGAACGAAGACGTAACCTAAGCCCCACACCGTTTGTATGTAGCGTGGTTTGCTTGGATCCACTTCAAGCATGCGACGTAAACGCGAGATTTGCACATCAATCGAGCGCTCCATTGCGGAGTATTCACGCCCTCTTGCCATATTCATCAACTTATCGCGCGACATCGGCTCACGCGCATTGGTGACTAAGGTCTTCAATACAGCAAATTCACCGGAAGTGAGCGGCATTGGCTCATCACCACGGAACATTTCGCGGGTACCTAAATTCAAGCGAAACTCACCAAACTCAACCACCGATTCTTCAGCACTTGGCGCGCCGGGGGCTTCAATCACTTGGCGACGCAGCACGGCTTTGATTCGCGCCAGTAGTTCACGCGGGTTAAACGGTTTGGGCAGGTAATCATCCGCACCCACCTCCAAGCCAACAATACGATCCACTTCGTCGCCTTTAGCGGTCAGCATTAAAATCGGCAACATGTTATTGGCGTTACGCAAGCGGCGGCAAATAGACAAACCATCTTCACCCGGTAACATCAAATCAAGCACCATTAAGTGGAAGTTTTCACGAGTGAGCAGGCGATCCATCTGTTCGCTATTGGCGACACTACGCACCAGAAAACCTTGCTCTGACAAGTAACGCTCAAGCAATGCACGTAAACGCGCATCATCATCCACCACTAAAATTTTATAGTTTTCTTGCATCTGAGATCCCACCTAATTCTGAGCTTCAGCCAATATCAAACCGAGCGAGTAAAATGTAACACCGTTGCGGCTAAAATCATGCAAAGAATTGTTAACGTTTATGTCTTTTGTCGCGCTTCGTTGTTAGACACTAAGCGGATGACATCGTTTGTCAGTTCGGCTCTTTATCAAAGCGGCTAAAACGATAGCGATAGCCTAAACCAAAGGCAATATCAGTGCTGTTGTTGGCATTAAACATATTCTCGACCACAGTAACTTCAATCGCTGAATGGCTCATTTGATAACGATACCCCAAAATAAACTCGGTCGATGGTTTAGAAAAGTCATCCTCCCCCGTTGAAAGGCCTTGATAGAATGAGACCTGCCCAATCAGATAATGGCGTTCTAACCACTGATATCGATAACTGGTACCCATCGACCAAGTACTCGAATGATACTGTGCTTGGCCTGGTACATTGGTCGGGTTGCGAAAGGTGATAGCCAACAGCGTATCAAGTGCATGCTTACCTCTTCGGTAGCCATAATTAAGCTGCACCGCTTGTTCAAACTCGGATAGGTTGAATATTCCATGGTGTGGATCGTTGTAATAGAGTGAAACTCCCAATGATAAACCGTGATGAGACTTATCCACCAGCTGGTACTGTAAATAACTGGTCAACGCACGGCTCAATGTCTCGCCTCGGAACGCTTCCTGATCAATGCCGTACTCTGGCATTTGAATGATGAAGCGATCGTTATCGACATCCTCACGCCCGTTTTGATCAATGCCAAACCAGTCATGAAAAGCAATGGTTAAGCCATCTAAATGATTATTGGCAGCAAAGTTCCAACGATAATTAAGCTCAACCTGCCACTTCGAAGTGAGCTGCCATTTACCGCCCATTGCAATCTGATTCTGGTAATAATCCAAACTATAGTGGGGAGTGATCGCCCAAATGCTGGCGATAGTCGCGCTGGTGTAGAGCTCCACTTCTTCCTCTTGCATCGAAAAGCCGGAGCGAAGTTGTGCAGAAAGGCTATTGGTATGCAGTGGCGATTGCACATAGCTTTGCGCAGGCCCGTAGTCAATGTCCGCCCACGCCGAGGGGATGGAAAGAGAAAAGAGAATAAACCAACAAATGCACTTACACTCCGTCATGCATACTCTCCGGCCAAAGCAACCTTTTGAATATATTAGACAATCATTAACGCTTAGTGAGTGACCATATCCCTTAATGATGATCTACCGTACACATTAAGTGTATGCGCTAATTCAGAAATATCATGAGATAGTGCTAACTTTTTCCGCAAGCTAGGGCGTTTTCAAATTCGGATTATCAAATTTTTTTTGAAAATGAATTAAGCAAGAGGCGGTTTCTTGTTTGGACTCAGTCCGTTATCTTAGCGCCATCTCGAATGTTATCTTCCCTAGGAGGGAAAAATGAATATTGTTCAAGCATCGCAAGCGCGCTATTCCACCAAAGCGTTTGACACCAACCGTAAACTGACTGAACAGCAAGTTGCTGATATTAAAAAACTGGTACGCATGAGCGCCTCTAGCGTCAATTCGCAGCCTTGGCATTTTATTTTGGCGGCTAGCGAGGAAGGCAAAACGCGTATCGCCAAAGCGACGCAAGGTCAATTTTCCTTTAACGAACGCAAAATTTTGGATGCGTCTCACGTGATGGTGTTTTGCGCCAAAACCGATATTGATGATAACTACTTATTGACGCTGCTGGAAAACGAAGAGAAAGATGGCCGCTTTGCCAATGAAGAAGCCAAAACAGGCATGCACGGCGGACGCAGCTATTTTGTTAACTTGCATCGAGAAACGCTCAATGACGCCGAACACTGGATGCAAAAACAAGTTTATTTAAATGTTGGAACACTGCTGCTCGGAGCGGCTGCGATGGGCATTGATGCTGTCCCCATTGAAGGGTTTGATGCCGAGGTGCTCAACCAAGAATTTGGCCTGACTGAAAAAGGGTTCACCAGCTTAGTGATTGTACCGCTCGGTTACCACAGCGAAGAAGATTTCAACGCCAAGCTGCCGAAATCTCGCTGGCCAGAGCAAACCGTCTTTACTGAGTTATAAGCCATGATCCACTTATTAGCCGAAATCAAAGCCCTTCCCGACTCAATAGAGCGAGTGCAAGCTATGCTTGAAGCGCTGCTTGAACCGAGCCGCAACGAAACAGGCTGCTGCCAATATGAGCTCTATCGTGATAACTCGATTGACGGGTTATTCTTGATGCAGGAGATTTGGTGCTCAGAGGAGAGCTTGCAACAACACCAACAGAGTGCGCATTTTCAGCACTTTCAACAACAGCTTAGCGAGCAAGAGGCATTGGAATACCTACAAATCCGCCCGCTAACGTTTGTTGGCTAATGCGGGATTAACTCTCTCGCTGTTTGATGGCTGTCAGTACCGCTTGTCGTTGCTGGCAGCCTTTTCCACGAATAAATTCCTGAAAAGCGCGAATGGTTGGAGTGATCAAACGTCGGTCTGCGCACACGATATAAATTGGCACTGGCCCACTTTCCCATTGCGGTAAAATGCGTACTAAGCGCCCATCAATAATATCCTGACTGATATCCATTAATGACTTATTGGCAATGCCTTTGCCTTTAACAGCCAATCGATGTACCACGTCACCATCGTTGCATGCGGGGTTTCCTTGCACTACCACACTCTGCGTTTCGCCCTCTCGGCTCAAAACCCACTTGTTATGCAGCGTGTCGGCCAGCATATAACAAAGACAATTGTGATGTTGCAGATCGTCAGGATGGAGGATAGGTGGATGCGTTGCCAAATATTCTGGCGAGGCGCACAACACGCGCTCGTTTGATTCACACAGCGGCATTGCAACCAAATTGGAATCAGCAGGATGGCCATAACGAATCGCAATATCCATCGGGTGAGCATACATATCCGCTAAGCGATCGGAGAGATCCAGTTTAACAATGACGTTCGGGTGCAAGGCAATAAATTCATCGATCCAATCCAGCAGTAAATTGCGTCCCAAATCCGAAGGGGCACTGAGGTGCAGCTTCCCCGCCAGTTGACCGCGCGCGCATGCTATCTGATCGAGCCCTTCTTGTAACGTGGCAAGGGCTGTCTGAGTTTTGGCGAGGAAAATCTCCCCCTCTTGGGTTAAGCGCATATGACGTGTCGAGCGGACAAAGAGCGGAAACTGCACCTGCTCTTCTAAGCGGCGAATGGCGGCACTGACCGCGGCCGTGGTCAGCGATACGCTGTTGGCCGCCTTAGAAAAACTGCCTTGGCGTGCGGTTTCGACAAACAAGTTCAGATCATTGAGTGCTTTCATATTCTCCGCCTATTGGGCTATTTCCATCGCTAAAATTTCCACGACAAGTGATATTAATCGGCTGATAGGCTTGCCAACACTTTTGCGCGCTAACATCACCGCCTTGCGCTTTACGTTGATAATGCTGTTGCAATTGCGTCAGATAACGCTGGGCAATCATTTTTTGCTCATCATTGGCCACTTGCCAGATCGATTCACCGACCAAACTAAGGGGGGGTAATTTTGGTTCTTTGCCTCGTACTGCAAGCGGATTAATCTGCACGTTCAGCAGCTCGTAGATACGCCGATTCTCTTCCACCAGTTGTTCCTGTTGTAATCTCGCGCCCAGTGTCATCAACTGTTCACGTAAGGTGTAGCCGTGATGCACAGGACAAAGCAGAAAATCGAACGAGCGATGCGGATAACGCTCAACCAGCGCGGCAATGAATTCACTCATTAAATCACCGCCAACCCCAGCGATGATCAGTAGATGCGAGCCAGAATGGCTATCAAGCGGCAAATCGCGCACATCCAGGCAATGTGTACGCCAGCGCGGTAACGCCGCCGTTGCAGGGAAATAGCGCGTTAAATCGAGCGTCACCTTTTCAATCAACGCTGGCACAATATCAACAAAATGCACCACACTATTTGGACAGCGCTTCAGTAACGCCGCGCCAAGCAGACCGTGATCGCAGCAGCAATCCCAAATATGATCGTAGTGGCGGTTGATCTGCTGTACTAGTTGCGTGAGCCGTTTTCCTAATTTCATCTTTGCCCAACCAAGCCGCATGATACAACACGCCGCCGAATAAAAAGAGTGGCGGCCATTTTACTTGGATTTGAAGAAATGTTGCATAGAAAATAACAAACCCATCAATGAACATTTCTAGTTAACCTGTCAGTGATTTATAGTGAGCAACACTTAATCTATTCTGATAAAAGGAAATGTCATGGCAGCTCTGTTTTTCAAGTGCCTGCTTGGTGCGCTTGCCGTGTTGATCATCGCCCTACTCTCCAAAAGCAAAAGCTTTTTTATTGCTGGTCTTGTACCGCTGTTTCCTACCTTCGCTCTGATTGCGCATTACATTGTCGGCACCGAACGCACGATGGAAGACCTGCGCACCACCGCGTTGTTTGGCCTTTACTCGCTTATCCCGTATGCGGCATATCTATTGGCAGTATACTACTTCAGTTATTGGCTACCTCTCACCAGTACACTGGTATGTGCCACTTTGGTGTGGTTGGCATTCGCTGCATTATTGTTAGTAAGCTGGACACGTTTAAACCCTGCGATGGCCTAAGTCATCATCCCCGACGGTCATATCGATACGGGAGAAAGCCAAACGCAAGCACTGCAACGTGAAGTGCTAGAGGAACGATGGCATTTACGCTGCACAATTTATTAAGGAAAGGCATAATGTTCGAAAGAGCTTCTTTTACTCTGTTTATTCACATTGTGGTGATCGCAGCTGTTGCGGCGAGTGTGGGAAGCCTGCTCGCCATTCCGCTTTCTGAAATGTTTATTGCCGCAGCTTTAGTCATTGTGCTGCATAAAAAACGCCTCTTATCCATTCGCGTTCCTAACGGGTTATTGTTGACGGTGCAAATTGTGCTCGGCATCAGCGTTGGGGCGACCATCAGTTTAAGTCAATTGGGCGAAACCTTAACCCTACCGGTGATTATCGGTTTGGTTTGCTGCTTAAGCTTGCAGATCGCCAGCAGCTTTCTTTGGCTCCGCAAAAGAGAAGGTTGGTCACCGTTTGAATCTCTACTCGGTGCGGTACCGGGCGCGATGGCAGCGATTTTGGTGATCAGCGAATCAAGCCAGACTCCTTCAACCAAAGTGGTTTATTCGCACTCGGTGCGCTTGATGATCCTCACTTTACTGGCTCTTTTTATCTCCAATAGCACGCCCGACGTTGCCCCCGTTGAGAGCAGTTTGACGATTTACGCGTGGTTGATTTTCTTTGCGCTTGCGCTGCTTAGTCTACTGCTGGGCAAAGGCTCGACCTTGCTCGGCATTCCCGCGCCATATATGTTGGCGGCACTGCTGGTCACGGCCAGTTTCAATAGTTTTTCGACAGGCATTGAGCTACAACTTCCAACATGGATGGTGATATTCGCCACCGCACTGCTGGGCATTTTGATTGGCGCACGCCTTGCCGATACCACATTGCGCGAAGCCATGGCTTATTCGCGCGCGGGTGTGATGGTTACACTGATTGGTCTGCTAGTCGCCGTCGCCGTGTCTGGCTTGTTTGCGTTACTGCTGGATAAATCTTGGGTGGTATTACTTTTAGCTTGGGTCCCCGGCAGCGTAGAAGCGATGACCGCCGTCGCCCTACTGCTGGGCATGGAACCCGCGTTTGTGATGATCAACCACGCCCTACGGCTACTGCTGCTCTACTCGCTACCCGCCGTGTTGAAAAAGCCGTTAGAGGCGTTGCGAAGCAAGTGAGGTGAGAAAAATGAGCGACCGAGGAATATTTTGAACCGAATACTCCGTTTACTGCCCTTTTTCATACTCAATCGAGTTAATAAACCACTCTTTGATACCGGTGGGCGTGGGCACTTGCACCTCGTCATCAACCTCTTTTTTCAGCAGAGCACGCGCCATCGGTGAATCGATGGAGATGTAATCTTTCGCGTCACCGTAAATCTCTTCTGGGCCCACAATGCGAAAGCGCTTTACATCACCCGCTTCATTTTCAATTTCCACCCAAGCACCGAAAAACACTTTCCCCTCTTGTTGAGGCGAATAATCAACTATCGTCACTTCCGGTAAAAATTTTCTCAAAAAACGAATTCGGCGATCAATTTGGCGCAGTAAACGCTTATTAAAGGTGTAGTCTGCGTTTTCAGAGCGATCCCCGAGGCCAGCAGCCCAAGTGACTATTTTGGTAATTTCTGGCCGTTTTTCATGCCAAAGATGGTCATGCTCTGCCTTTAATTTATTGTAGCCCTCACGGGTAATCAGTTTGGTCTTCAAGATCTTTTTCCATTACACAGCGCCGCGCATTCAAGATAGCCGCGGGTTATACATTCATCACGATGGCTTGCTACTATACTGTCATTTTCGCTCGGCACCAACTGACTGAACTTATCTTTAGCCACCAAACTCATCTTCGGTTTTAGCGCTGCCAACGCTGAAAAATGACATCAAAATCACACGCGTTACGTGACCTCTTTGGCACAATCGGGTAGAAGGTTATCTCACTAATCTCATAACAGCGCGCCGTTAGACTAGAAATAAGTCTAACGTGCCCCAATAGTTACCCTATTCAAACCACCCTGAGTGGTGGTGGTGCTACTGAACTACAAAAGAGAAACCACGGATGAGCCAAGCTATCTGCAAATTGATCGCACAAGAGCTAAATGTGCGTCTTGAGCAAGTGACAGCAACTGTCACACTTATTGATGACGGAAACACCGTTCCTTTTATCGCCCGTTACCGTAAAGAGGTCACGGGTGGGCTAGACGACACCCAACTGCGTACCTTAGACAGCCGTTTATCCTATCTGCGCGAGCTCGATGATCGCCGCCAAACCATTCTGAAATCGATTCAAGAACAAGGCAAACTCACCGCCGAGCTGGCACAAGAGATCAACCAAGCAGACAGTAAAACTCGCCTTGAAGATCTCTATTTGCCCTACAAACCTAAGCGTCGCACTAAAGGCCAAATTGCGATCGAAGCCGGCCTTGAACCACTGGCAGACAAGCTGTGGAATGAAGCGCAAACCGACCCTGAAACCGAGGCCGCACACTATGTGAACACTGAGAAAGGGATCAGTGATATCAAAGCAGCACTGGACGGTGCACGCGCCATTATCATGGAACGTATTGCTGAAGATGCCAACTTGCTGGACAAAGTGCGCAGTCATTTGACGCGCAGTGCCGAATTGGTCTCTCGCGTGGTCGAAGGCAAAGAGCAAGCCGGGGAGAAATTTAAAGATTACTTCGCGCATAATGAAACGCTCAGTAAAGTGCCTTCACACCGAGCATTGGCCATGCTTCGCGGCCGCAATGAAGGCTTTTTAAGCTTGAGCATGAATGCCGACCCAGAGCAAGAAGAAGGCGTGCGCCAATCGTATTGCGAAACGCTGATTGCGCAACACTATGGCATTCACTTAAGTAGCGCCCCTGCCGATGGGTGGCGCAAGCAAGTGATCAGTTGGGCGTGGCGCATTAAAGTGTCAATGCACATGGAAACCGAACTGATGGGCGCAATGAAAGAGCGTGCCGAAATCGAAGCGATTGAAGTGTTTGCCACCAACTTAAAAGATTTGTTGATGGCCGCACCGGCTGGCCCACGCGCCACTCTCGGCTTAGATCCTGGTTTGCGAACGGGTTCGAAAATTGCGGTAGTGGACGCCACGGGTAAAGTACTGGCAACTGAGACGATTTATCCGCATCAACCGCATAACCAACATGACAAATCAGCGAAAATTGTTGAGCAGTTGGTACGCCAATTTAACGTCGATTTGATTGCGATTGGCAACGGTACCGCATCGCGCGAAACCGATACTTTTGTCGCCGATGTCATTAAGCGCGGCAACCTGAAAGTGCAGAAAATCATTGTCAGCGAAGCGGGGGCCTCGGTCTATTCAGCCTCTGAACTGGCAGCCAAAGAGTTCCCCAATATGGATGTGTCGCTACGCGGCGCGGTGTCGATTGCTCGCCGCCTGCAAGACCCACTTGCCGAGCTGGTGAAAATCGATCCGAAATCGATCGGTGTGGGCCAATACCAACACGATGTCAGCCAGTCGATGCTCGCCAAACGCTTAGATGCGATTGTTGAAGACTGCGTCAACGCGGTAGGCGTGGATGTGAATACTGCCTCTGCCGCGCTGTTAACACGCGTGGCTGGCTTGTCTAACGCACTGGCGCAAAACATCGTTGATTATCGGGATGAAAATGGACGCTTCGCCTCACGCGCTACACTGAAAAAAGTCGCGCGCTTAGGGCCAAAAGCATTTGAGCAATGTGCGGGCTTCTTACGCATTATGGATGGTAAAAATCCACTCGATGCCTCTTCGGTTCACCCAGAAGCTTATCCAGTGGTGAAAGCCATCGCCGAAAAAAATAGCAAAGAGATCAAAGCACTGATCGGCAATAGTGAGTTTTTGCGCAATTTACACGCCGTCGATTATACCGACGAGCATTTCGGCCTGCCGACTGTCACTGACATCATCAAAGAGCTCGATAAACCGGGCCGCGATCCACGCCCTGAGTTTAAGACCGCGACCTTTGCTGATGGCGTGACTGAAATGAAAGATCTGGAAATTGGGATGATTTTGGAAGGCGTGGTATCGAATGTGGCCAACTTTGGTGCTTTTGTTGATATTGGCGTTCACCAAGATGGCTTAGTGCATATCTCTGCGTTGACTGATCGTTTCATTGCCGACCCGCGTGAAGTGGTGAAAGCGGGCGACATCGTCAAAGTCAAAGTGATGGAAGTCGATGTGCAGCGAAAACGCATTGCACTCTCGATGCGCTTAAACGATGAGCCGGGTCAAGATAACCGCAGCCAACGCTCTGGCGCAACAAGTGGCAACACGCGTTCGCATCAAAATAGTAGCCAACCGCAACGCCGTCGTGAAGAGCCACAACAAAACGCTGCGATGGGTGGAGCTTTCGCCGCCGCCTTTGCTAAAGCAAAAAAATAGCGGCGATGCGTAACTTACTGGATAAACGAATCACAGTGAAAAGCACCTAACCGCGTCGCTCATACCAGAGCCGCAAAAAACACAAATCCCCACTGTGGCCAACGCCTAAGTGGGGATTTTATTTATCGCGATAAGCCGCATTCATCGACCTACAACACCGCAATCACTTCAGAAGGCGTATTGGGTGCAACCGCGTGACCATAATAGTACTTAATTACAGTTCGCCGGCGCGCCATTTTGCCTTCGGTTATCGCAGCATCAATAATGTGTTTAGGTAACCTAAACCGCATCGTATAGCTTTTACCTTGATCCTTGCTGTAGGTGGCGAGAGCGAGCAAGTCAAACAGCCTTTCGAGCTCGCTTTTCTGCTCCTCTTGATAAGAAGTCGATGTTTCGTATTCGGTGCCAACCTCATAGCTTGGATGCTCTGAAGGGTCCCATGACGACTGTTTTCGTCTTTTATCATCCGCCTTTACCTTACGCTCAGCGTTGGTTTTAGCCAGTTCGACGGTTGGCATCACAGGGGCGCGGATCCGATTGTCACGCGCGGCCTGTTCCGTTTGCACATTAACCGATGGGGCGATAAGTGGCACACTTACGTTCGTTGGTGACACCATCATAGCCGAAACCTCCTCAGTATCGCCCGCCCCGATAGACCTGCTTTCGCTCAGCACTACTGGGTTAGACTTTATATCGACCAGATTGCTCAAACTTTTAGCAAATTTATTCTTAATTTAACATTTGTACCCAACGGCTTGACGTTTCAAGACGCCGAAGATAGAGACAGCAAGCGGGCGAATCCCCATGAGAGAGATCACGATGTGATTGAAGTGAGCCAACACAGCTGTAGCTTTAAGTAGAAAAACATTGCATGGGTATCAATGCCTTAACGTGCAAAGGCGATGATCTGCTGGCAAAAATCATCCAGTTCTGTGATGAACGGTGCGTGGGAAGAATTGCCAAAAATGTACTGCTCGCTATTGGGCAAGGTTTTTTGTAAATCTTGCGCCACTTTAACCGGCACCAAACCATCAAGCCGACCATATAGACGAAGCATGGGGATCGAGAGTGCTGTCAACGGCTGGCGCAAATCCACCTCGGCCAACATGACCAAACCCGCTAACAATGATTGCGGGTTCGGCGCTGGCCGTGATAACACCGCTTGTTTTAAGTATTTGACATCTTGCTTTGCCTGAGGGCTGCCCATCGCTTGCAGCGCCATAAAGCGCTCAACAGTAGCCTGAAAATCGTCCATTAACTGTTCAGTAAACGCACTGAGCACTTGAGGGAGAATGCCACGCCACGGTTTCTGTGCCGCAAATTTGGGAGAACTCGCCACAGTGACCAATTTGCTCACATAACTTGGGTGATGCAGTGCCATATGAGTCGCCACTAGCCCACCCAAAGACCAACCGACCCAAATGGCTTGTTTAGGCGCTTGCATGATTAGCGCTTGCGCGATCTCTTCTAGATCAGCGGCGTGGCTAGCAGCGCTGTGACCATAACCGGGCAAATCAACCACATGTACACGAAAATGTCCTTTTAGCACATCGACCGCCTGCTGCCATACTGCACCATTCATCCCCCAACCGTGCACCAAGACAAGATCATCGCCCTCGCCTGAGGCTTGCCAATATAACGCTGTGGCCATGCTCACAAACTCTCCTACTAAATTCACACTTCTTCGCTGAAAAAATACCGATCATACACTCACTCACTTGAAATCACGGTCAACACAAAGACTGATTCAAATTGCAAGAGTATAACCATACTTCGTTTCACAGCTTTGGTTGAGTTATGTTATCGCATTGGGTTCAAAAAACCATCACTCGCTTGGTAAGCCGTCAGTGTCTGCTGTGTCGTTTACCGATTGAAACTCACCAAACTGGGGCTTGGTGTAAGACCTGCCTAACCTATTTTGCACCACAACCTCGCTGCCAACAGTGCGGCCTGCCAACGCTTATTACCGTGCCTCAATGTGGGCAATGTTTAGCGAATCCTCCGCCTTGGCAACGCCTATACTGTGTCGGCGACTATATTTTTCCACTCAGTCACACCATTCATCAACTCAAATATGAAGGTCAATTTTGGCAATCTCGCCATTTGAGCGCCTTACTGACGCCACGTATCGACAATCCCGCCCCGCTCATCACTAGCGTTCCGTTGCACTGGCAACGGCGCTTAAAACGCGGCTTCAATCAAAGTGCGCTACTTGCCTCTCAATTAAGTCAACAACTGGGGGCTAGCTGCGATAACCAGTTGATCAAACGCAATCGCGCAACACCCCAGCAGCAAGGGCTTTCTAAATTACAGCGCAAACAAAATCTCAAACATGCATTCACACTACGGCACCTTCCCACGCACAAGCACATTGCACTTGTTGATGATGTAGTGACCACGGGCAGCACCGTGCAGCAAATCTGTCAATTACTGCTTGAAGTCGGTGTCGAAAGGATTGATATTTACTGCATATGCCGCACTCCTGAACCTAAAGATTAACCAACACGGTTTTATTTAGCGCGTAAAAAGGACTGGATCCGCCGTGTTTCAGGAGTAGAATGGCAAGTAATAACCTATAAATTTACTCAGGTATTCGTCGTGTCAAATTCTATTATTATTACCGAAACAGCCCAAACCCATTTCGGCAAGTTGCTTGGGCAACAGCCTGATGGTACTAACATCCGAGTTTTTGTAGTCAATCCAGGCACTCAAAATGCAGAGTGTGGCGTCTCTTACTGCCCACCCGAGGCAGTGGAAGCGACTGATACTGAAATTGCCTTTGAAGGTTTTTCTGCGTATGTCGATGAACTGAGCTTGCCGTTTTTAGAAGACGCAGAGATCGATTTCGTCACTGATAAAATGGGTTCACAACTGACACTTAAAGCTCCGAATGCGAAGATGCGTAAAGTGTCTGATGACGCAAGCCTGATTGAACGTGTGGAATATGCGATTCAAACTCAAGTCAACCCGCAGTTAGCTGGCCATGGTGGCCATGTCAGCTTGGTTGAAATCACCGAAGATGGTATTGCGATTGTCGCCTTTGGTGGCGGCTGTAACGGTTGTTCAATGGTCGATGTCACCCTCAAAGAAGGCATTGAAAAAGAACTGCTTCAACAATTTGAAGGCGAATTAACCGCGGTGCGCGATGCTACTGAACACGATCGTGGTGAGCACTCTTACTACTAGTGACTCGCTAGATACGTGGATTACAGAAAAACGAAGCCGAGATGAGATTCTCGGCTTTTTTATACTTAAAATCATTTGCCGCGCTCAAGTCCTTTTCAATTAAGGTCATTTTCTCATATAGTTAGAAAAGTCATTTGCCTTACGGGAATTAGTGTATGCCAACCAGAAAACTGCCCGAAATTTTAGCCCAAAGAACGGCAGCTCAATCGACCCTGTTTACCATCGAATCATTAGATTTACGCTTTTCTAACGGCGAACAGCGCACCTATGAACGAATGAAACCGAGCGGCCGACATGCAGTCATGATGGTGCCAGTAACGGCACAAGGAGATTTACTGCTGGTTCGAGAGTATGCCGCTGGCACTGAACGCTATGAGCTCGGATTCCCTAAGGGTTTGATTGACCAAGGAGAAAGCCCGCAACAAGCAGCAAATCGTGAACTCAAAGAAGAAATTGGTTTTGGCGCAACCACCTTAACCCCCTTAAAAGAGGTGGTACTTGCCCCCTCTTACTTTTCGAGCAAAATGACACTCTTCTTAGCACAAGATCTATACTCAGAAGTAATGGAAGGCGATGAACCCGAACCTTTAGAGGTCATTCGCTGGCCTCTGGCCCAAGCAGAAGAGCTACTGACTCACCTCGATTTCTGTGAAGCCCGAAGCATTACCGCACTACTGCTTGCTCTGCGCAGCCTAAAATAACAAAGTAGAGCTATAGGATTGATGATGCCAACAGCCAATAATTTATCTTACTTACTGCCTGACGTAATTGAAATCGCTCGCTCTGCCGGGCAATTGATTCTCGATATCTACGAAAAGAAAAACTACGAAGCGTTCACCAAAAGTGACCACACCCCAGTCACCAGTGCCGATCTTGCTGCGCATAAACTGATCTGCGAACGACTGAGTGAACTCACGCCAGATATTCCTGTTTTGTCGGAAGAGGCGGCGGACATTAGCCTAGAAAAACGCAGCCAATGGCAGCGATACTGGTTGGTTGACCCGCTTGATGGTACGCAAGAGTTTATTGCGCGCAGTGGTGACTTTGCCACCATTATCGCACTGATCGAAGAAAACCAACCAGTGATGGGCGTCGTCTATGGGCCCGTTTCTGGCGTGACCTACTACGCCTACGCAGGCAAAGGCGCATGGAAGATCCCCGACATGTCTGAAAGCTTGCGTATTGAAACACACAAGCACGAAACCGTTGGGCAATCCATCGCGATTGCGATCAGTCGCCGCCAAGATATTAACCGTATTACAAGTTGCATGAGCAGCGCATGGAATTATGAGCTAGTGCCGCTGGGCTCGGCAGCGCTGAAAGCGTGTTTAGTCGCGGAAGGTGCTGTCGACTGCTATTTGCGCCTCGGCCCAACCGGTGAATGGGATACCGCCGCCACGCAATGCATCGTAGAAGAGGCGGGCGGACGCATCCTCAACACACAACTGCAACCGCTGTCCTACAATGAGCGTGAAACGTTAGAAAACCCCAACTTTATTGTGTTAGGGGATGCCGATTTGCCTTGGAATACCATTTTACAAGTCAAACCATAACGGCCAAATGCTGAGCAATAGACTCAGCATTTTTATTCGGGGTATGAAATGATGACGGTTAAAAAACCAATCAAAGCTGGCCTTGATAATTAAACTGATATTTACCTTGGTTGTCTGGCGCTCCAATCCACTGTAATTGCTCCGCCATTTCGGGTGGGAATTGCGCTTCAGGCTTAAACCATACTTTCGCACTGTAACTCATATCTGGTTGCAGCTGCAGGGCAAACTCACTGCTCATTTGCTCACTGTTTTGCTGGCCGTTCAATGTCATCTGATTGCTTTGACATTGCAGATCTGCCACTACCGGACCAAGCGAGAGCTCTCCTGAAGGTGAGTCAACTCGGCCATGAGTCCACGCAAGTGAGCCTTCGGCAGATTCACACCACGGGCTATCATAGCGGTAATGGTTCAGGGACAACTCGACTTGCCCCTGAAAAGTCACTGGTACAGGCAGCGGAAACAGCATCGCTAATTTATTAGCCGCGACAGAAACCACAACCTTGTCCGCATAAGGGCCAGAAAACCCCAGACCAAGATTGCCTTTGCCACGAACTCCCATATCACTACTGCGTCCAAAGCGTACCGCCACTTCAAACTTGGCCATCAGCAGTTGTGATACTTGGATGTCCCAGTTGAGATCGCCGACATTTTGCCCTTGCCAAAAGAGTTGTTGAGCACTACCAGACCACACCGTACCGTCAACACCAGTGACACGCATGACTTCGGAAGAGGAGAGTTGATTCATCACCAAGGAGGCCGGAATATGCGCGACCACACTGATGAGAAAAACCATTACAAGGAACCCGCTATAGAGCAATTTCTTTTTCACTCACCACCTCGCTTCAGTTGTAAGCGTTTTACTTCGACAACGCCACTTTGCTGAGCACGGTTGATGTCCATAAACTCGACATCGACACCTTGCTGCTCTTTTAGAAAGGCAAGCCAATCCACCAATTTAGAGAAAGGAAGTGGTTGTATCCAAACCTGCATCATTTCATCACGCGGTTGAATACGAATAAGCTCAATTTGAAAACGCTGCACACTTGATGAGATGACTTGATTGAGCGGTTGCGTCGTTGCCACCCCACCACCTTGTGCGCGCAATTGAGTAATGGCATCAGCCTTATCCGTCACCCAATTAAGCAATTGTCTTTCACTGATAATCCGGGCTTGCGCAAGCTCGGTTTTCTGATTAAGTGGCGCTAAAATGCCCCAATAAATGATCGCAACCACACACAACGATACACCACCTAACAGTAATTTCTGTTCACGAGGGGAAAAGGCCGCCCATCGTTGTTGAAGTGCACTCAGGCTATTTTTCATGTCACTCACCTCACTGGCTTTTCAGTATGAAGGTACCATTGACTACAGAACCCGAGCGGTTTAACTGCCCTTGCTCAACCACAAACTGTTTTTCCAATTTAAGGCGCGCTTGTTCAAAGCTTTCAAAATCATTACTTTGAACTTCAAGGCGAATTTCACCCCGATTGCCATCATATTTAACACTTTGCAACTGCATGTTCGGTACGCTGCCGACACTGCTGGGCAACTTCGACAACCACTCCAACATCGAACCATTGGCTTCGCCGCCAGAGAGCCGAGCCGCTTCATCATTCATCAGTCTTTTCAGGTAACTGATGGTGGGTATTTTCTGTTTATCAGGGAAAACCGCGCGAAAAACACGTTCACTCTCCGCTCGATAAGCATCGGCTTGCGCTTCGTAGTGCCCAGCTTGCAAAAGATGGTGGCTGGTTGAAATTACAATCAACACCGCGGCCGCTAATGCGCATTTTTGCCATACTTGCCAATGCTTCAAAAACGAGGACTTGGTTTTAAAACTTCCCGTCAGTAAAGTCACTTTGCTCGCTATCGCTTGCTGAGTCAGCAGCGCCATGACTAAATGAGGCTCGGCTTGTTGCCAATGTTGTTCTTCAACCAGTGTCAGCTCAGGGAGCTGGGTATACGCCTCTAGCGGTAAATAGTGCCCCTCTTGCTTGACCCACTCTGACGCACTAAACAGCGTTAACCACTGCGGTTCAATGCTCACCCCTAAATACTCACCTTTACGGATTAACCATTCTTGGCCGATCTGCAGTGCCGACAACCCCTCTGATGCAGGGATAGCCAACACATCCGGTAATACCTTTTTCACGTCAAAACCCGCGGCTTTGAGCTCATCTAAGCGGGTACGCAACCAAGCACGATCCACCCCGACAACGTAAGCAGTGGAAGCGGTTTTATGCAAAATTGAAAAATGCAGCTCATCCACATCTTGTGCGATCTCATCTTCGATTAGATAAGGTAACATTGACTCTAAGCGACGAGCCGCCCCTGATGGAATCGCGACCTCAGTGAGAACTAAATCACTGGCAGCGAGCAGCACAATCGTGGCGCGTTCAGCCGCATAGCTAGAGAGCTGAGATAGCTGCTCCCATCCGGATATTTCACCGCTGGCAATCACTTCTTGCTGCTGTGTTGACCACACCAGCCAAGGTATTTCAGCGTCTTGTTGACTACTCAGCCGAACGGTCAGAAACTCGCTCACTGATCCCTCCAAAGCGACGGCGTATGACCGTTGCGGTTTCTCTATTATAACTAAACAATAAACTGCGAATACGAACTCGCGAGTCATCAACCAAGATTTGAGCATCCAGTTCAAAATAAGCACTATCGACAGCTAGGTACTGTTTCGCTTCTTCTTTCACTTTGCTCTCCACAGCAGCCAATGCGGCCTCTGCGAGAAAATTGTCTACCGAAGCCCAGCCATCAAATGGTCGGCTCTCGAGTAAGTTTTTTGCATCCCCTTCACTTAAGTGCGGGCTGAACATCGCCACCAATAACTTGGCATGATCGGGTTCCAAGGTATTGATATTCAAACGCCAATCATCAGTGGGGAGAGTACAGATATAAGGCGCTATTTTATTCATTACATCACCGCTCACCTGCTGAACCGCGCGCAACTCACTGTTATCCGCAAGTAAACTATTCGCCGCCAGATAAGCAGGAGACATTGATTCATACTGGCTGTCTTCTACGCCATAAGAGGACTGCACATCTGAATCGCCATCAATATACTCCCAAGCCGAATCGGCAATCACTTCGGCTTGATAGCTGTCGACCTCAAGCTCTTCCAATAACCGTTGCAACACTTGCACTAAATAGGGTTTTTCGACACTCCCTGCCGCAGGTCTGGCTCTCGAGAGTACATTCAGGTTAAAACAAGCCTGTTTATCAAGGATGCGCCCTTTCAGAGTGCCGTAATCCAATGGATACGTTTGCTCTTTCATCGCCCAAGGTTGACTTAAGTTAATCGTTTCGTTGTCTTTGTAGCTCTGCTCGATAGCAACTTTGGCTAAAGCTTCACTACCCACACTATACCAATAGGCTTGCTGGTAACTAATTTGATTATTCGCTCTTTGAAACTGTGTGAATAAACGCTCGGACATGGTTGCGGCAATCGACACCATAATCGCCAACAACAGCAAGATAACGATTAACGCCACACCGCGTTGGGCTCGATTAGGGTGCGCCATTATTATCAGCCTCTTTATTGGTCGAATTGATGCCACCACCAGCAGTAAGGTAGATACGCTCAATCTCGCCATAATCTTTCAGCGCCAATTTCACGGCCACCGCCTGTGGGATTTTCAAGGCATCACTCCACTCTTCACTCCATTTATCTTGGTTATAAAAGCGCAGAGATAGTGACTCAACATCATGTAACAATGGCGTGATGATCCCTTCTTGCCCTACAGGAGTATCAGGATAACGCCACCATATACGCTCTAACACGCCCTCTTTAATTCGGTAGCCGACCTTAGTGACTTCCCCGCGTGGAAATTGCTGCTGTGGGTTATGCCAACCTAATCGTGCAAACAGCACTCCTTTTTGATCGGAGTCGAGCAAGTACTCTTTCCAAATCAGCATCTGTTGACTTGGCTCTTCACCATTGGTGCGAAATTGACGCGTTGCCATCTGCCGAAAATCGCCATCCATTAACACCATGGCGCGCTGCAATTCGTTCAAACGTTGGCTACGTTGGGCTGAAATCTCATTACTGCGCTGGACTTGGTTCAATACTTGGTAAGCACCAACGCTCAAACTAGCGAAAATCGCAATCGCCACCAGCACTTCAATCAGGGTAAAGCCTTTGTTTTGTTTATTTGGCGACATAACTTCTCACTGTCACCAAAGGTGATCCTTCTTTTTCACTAGCCACGCTGACATCAAAAGCTTTCAATAAATTATCCGCAGTGGGTACTAAAGTGACTTTCCAATACCAGGTTCGGCCCGCCAATACCTCACTGCCATTTTTCGCTTGTACGTTTTGAGGAGTAAGCATCACTTGCGCCATCTGGTTATCGACCACCATGGCGGCAAACGCTTTTTCTTCCAAATAACTCACGGTATTGATGTGTTGGCTGACCGAACGGATCACACTGATGGAAGCGGTGGCAAAAATAGCCAGCGCCACCAAGACTTCTAACAGCGTCATCGCTTTTTGTTTACCCATCGATCGCATCTCCCGGAGCGAACAGCGTGATTTCCCCGTTTTCTTTCACTACCACTCGCCAGCCTTGCTCTGCATCTTGCTGATTAAGATGGATGCTCAGGACAAAAGGGGTCAGCTCACCACTCGATAAAATAAACACTTGTGGTGGTAGCTGCTTTTTCTGTTCGTTTTCATCAGCAAACTTATCGTCATCAAACAGACTGCCCGGTTTGAAGAGTCGATCGTCGTTTTTCCATGCACTTCCTCCCAGCTCAAACTGGAGAGATAACCCCTCAGGCAGTTGGAGCTGTGAAGCCATTTTCTTGCTCTCTAGCGGCTTCCATCCCTTGTCCTCCATCGATAGGAAAACCAGATGCGATTTTTTTTCATCGACCCGCAAACCAAAATCTTTGCCACTGAGAATGGCTTCTTCATTACTCAGTTGTAGACGCTGATAAAGGCTCATCGCGTACTGTTTCGCATCATCGTTGTTCGTGCTAGGTAGCGTCGATATAACGGCCACAGCACTGAGCGAGAGCAGCACGAGCACCAGCAGTATTTCGAGTAGGGTAAAACCGCGTTGAGATAGCATCAGATAAATGGGGCGGCTAAGGCCGCCCTCTCTCTTATTGGAAATCTTGCATGTTCCAGTTGCCTATGTCGGCACTGGCGCCTTCGCCACCTTCTTGACCATCAGCACCTAGCGTGAAGATATCAATCGTACCGTTATCACCAGGGCTTAAGTATTGATAAGGGTTGCCCCAAGGGTCATTTGGCAAACGGCGAATATAACCGTTATCGCGGTAGTTGCGTGGCTCAGGATTCGACGGCTTGGTCACTAGCGCTTCTAAGCCTTGATCTGTCGTTGGGTACACGCTGTTGTCTAATTTATACATATCCAACGCATTTTCGAGTGCGACAATATCGGTAATCGCTTTTTGTTGGTCAGCTTTTTCTTTATTACCGAGCAAATTAGGCACCACAAAACTCGCCAAAATACCCAAAATAACCACAACCACCATCACTTCAAGCAAAGTAAAGCCCGACTGTTTATTTGTTTTTGTTCTCATTCCAATCTCCAACATAGTTTGGTCGTTATCATTGCAGAATTCAGTCATGATCAACGACTCATTAAATTATTCATTTCTAAAATCGGCATCAAGGTCGCCATCACGATAAACAGTACCAACCCAGCCATTAATGCAATCAGCGCCGGGGTAAAAATACCTAATGCGATGTTGACCGTCGATTCAAAACTCGCGTCTTGGTTATCGGCCGAGCGCGTCAGCATACTTTCGAGCTCACCACTTTGTTCACCACTGGCGATCATATGCAGCATCATCGGTGGAAATAACTTGGTTTGCTCAAGCGCTTTACGCAAGCTCGACCCTTCGCGAACATTGTCAGCCGCCAACAACACTTGTTGCTTAACGTATTTATTGGACATCACATCCACCGCTACACGCATCCCATCCAAAATAGGAATCGCACTGGAGGTACAAATAGACAAAGTTCGCGCAAAACGCGCAGTATTGAGACCGCGAGTGATTTTGCCAATCAATGGCATGCCGATGATTTTTTTATCCCACTTCAACCGCAAATTCGGCTTGCTTAGCAACCATCGGACGAGATAAATCAAGATCACCAATAGCACCAGCAATTGGACACCCCAATGCTGGATAAAATCACTTGAGGAGAGTAGAAATTGAGTCGACTTCGGTAATTCTTGCCCCATTTGGACAAATTGTCCGACGATTTTAGGCACCACAGCCGCCAGCAAAAAAGCCACAATACACACCGCGAACACCACCAACACCACTGGATAAATCATCGCTTGTTGTAACTTGGAACGCATTTTTTGGCGATTCTCAGCATAGTCCGCTAAACGCTCAAGCACCGAATCCAAATGACCTGATTTTTCGCCCGCTTCAACCATCGAACGAAACAGGTCATCAAAGATATGTGGATAATCACCCAAGCTGTCTGACAAGGTATAACCCTCGGTCACTTTGGAACGAACAGCGGCCAACATGGTGCGAATACGCGGCTTTTCCGATTGTTCAGATACCGCTTTCAAACACTCTTCCAATGGCATACCTGACTGCACTAAAGTGGATAACTGGCGAGTAATGAGCGCTAAATCCGGTGTACTGATACCGCGCTTAAAACTCAAAGGCGATTGCTCACGCTGAGCCGCTTTCGCTTGCGTCTCAATGAGTTCAATCGGTATAAGCCCTTGCTCTTTTAAGCGCTGGCGAACCTGCCGAGCATGGTCCCCCTCAATAACACCCTTTTTTTGTTTGCCTTTGGCGTCGAGCGCTTTATATTCAAATGCCGCCATTATGCTTCCTTCGTCACTCGCATCACTTCTTCAAGTGAGGTAATGCCTTTCAGCACTTTATCAAGCCCGTCATCACGAATGCTCGGTGTTTTCGCCCGCACCGCTTTTTCAATCGCTTGCTCTCCGGCTTCGCTATGAATTAAGGCTTGTACCTCATCATCAATCAGCAACAATTCATGTATACCCGTTCGGCCTCGATACCCTTTGTGATTGCATTTGTCACAGCCCTTCGGACGATACAGTGTCAGCGACTCTTTTTTCTTACAATTGAACAGTTTTTTCTGCTCATTATCAGCTTGGTAGGCCTCTTTGCAATCGGGACATAAGGTACGCACTAAGCGTTGTGCCAATACGCCAAGCAGCGATGATGAGATCAAAAAGGGTTCAATTCCCATATCGCGCAAACGTGTTATCGCACCGATGGCGGTATTGGTGTGCAACGTCGACATCACCAAGTGTCCGGTTAAAGACGCTTGCACCGCAATCTGCGCGGTTTCTAAATCACGAATTTCCCCAACCATGACCACATCCGGGTCTTGACGCAAAATAGCACGTAATCCTCGCGCAAAAGTCATGTCCACTTTAGGATTGACTTGAGTTTGGCCGATACCATCAATATCGAACTCAATCGGGTCTTCCACGGTTAAAATATTACGCTCGTTGCTGTTGAGTTCTTGCAGGCCAGCGTACAAGGTGGTGGATTTTCCTGAACCGGTTGGGCCCGTCACCAAAATAATGCCATGCGGTCGTTTGATTAATTGACGGAAGCTTTCGTGGTTGGCTGCCGTCATTCCTAGACTGTGCAGATCTAAGCGCGTGGCGTTTTTATCTAGCAAACGCATCACCACACGCTCACCGTGAGATGAAGGCATGGTTGACACGCGAACATCGACCGCTCGGCCGCCAATGCGCAATGAAATGCGTCCATCTTGTGGTACACGTTTTTCAGCGATATCAAGCTTAGCCATTACTTTGACGCGTGAAACCAGCAACGGCGCTAATTTACGACTCGGCTCTAACACTTCACGCAGTACCCCATCGACACGAAAACGAATCGACAAGATTTTCTCAAAGGTTTCAATGTGAATATCCGACGCGCCCTCTTTGATCGCTTCGCCAAGCATGGCGTTGATCAATTTGATGATGGGCGCATCGTTTTCTGACTCTAACAAATCTTCATTTTGTGGCAGCTCTTCGGCTAATGAGAAGAAATCATCACTGTCAGCACCAATATCTTCCATTAATTGTCGCGCTTCTGACGAGTCTCGTTGGTAAGCTTGGGTCAGCTTACTTTCAAATTCGGCCAGTGAAATTTCAACCAAGTTGAGCGGCTGTTTCACGACTCGTTTCACTTCGACTAATGATTCGATAGCCAGCGGAGCGACATAAAATAACGTCGGCAGCTCGTTGTCTTCTACCAGCTCTAATACCAATTTAAAACGATTGGCAAAGCTAAACGGTAAACGACGGTAGTGAGGTTGCGACAAAACTTCGGTCATTGCTGTTTTTCCATTTGTTCGATAAAGGCTTGTACTTCCGCAGAATGGGTGCGCTCATCGCCAAACTTAGGCAGCACAGGGATATTATCGTTCGCCATCAACTTCAAACCGCGATCAGCGTTATAGAGCTGCTCAGCACGAATGTAGTTGTACTTACGCTGAGTGATGCCATCGGCCGTCATGCCATCACGAATGATGGTCGGCTTAATAAAGACCATCAGGTTTTTCTTCTCAACTTGGGTACTGGTCGATTTGAACAAATAGCCTAAAACCGGTATATCGCCTAATAGTGGGACTTTGGATTCACTTTCGACTGCGCGCTCATCAATCAACCCCCCCAGAACTAACATTTGCCCGTCTTGAATGATGACCGATGTATTTAATTGACGCTTTGCAAAACGGACATCGACGGCACCATTCGCTCCTAATACGTTGGATACCTCCTGTTCAATTTTCAGTTGAACTGAGTCGCCTTCGTTGATTTGTGGTACCACTTTCAGCTTGATACCGACCTCTTTGCGTTCTACGGTTTGGAAAGGATTATCGTTATTTGCGCCCGCGCTCGAACCCGTCAAAACAGGCACCTCTTCGCCCACGATGAAGGAGGCTTCTTCATTATCCATCACCGTAATACTCGGTGATGACAAGATGTTCGAGTTGGAGTCACTCGACACGGCGCTGATAAGGGCCGTCCAGTCGCCCATCACTAAGCTCATGGCTGCACCATTGACCGCACCGAGCGCTGACGCCAAAGTAGAGTAATCCCCTTTCTTCGTTGTTTCTTCGTAGTATTTTATTGCGCCTGTTGAGCTATCTCGAATCGGTTTTTTCTCAACGCTATCTTTGGCTTCTTCTAAACCAATCATTACCTTACCGATTGGCGCGCCCGCATTGCCATACTGAATCACAGAGCCGTTGTCGAGTGAGCCCCATTGCACGCCTAAGTTGATGCCATCCCCTTCGGCCATTTCAACAATCAGCGCTTCAATCAATACCTGAGCGCGACGAATATCCAACTGCGCAACCACATCTTCTAGCTCTTTCATAATGTCTTGCGGAGCGGTAACAATTAAGGAATTGGTCGGTGCATGTGCTGAAATCATCACTTCGGTGCGTTGTGAACTTTGCCCTGTTTTTTGCCCAGACTGTTTTTCGGCCTGCAAGTTGTCAGACACCCCTTTCAACACATCAACCAAATCTTCCGCTTTCGCATTCTTAAGATAAATGACGCGGTTATTGCCTCTTGTTGCCATCTCAACATCAAGCTGAGTGATCAATCGCTTTAGGCGTTCACGGACTTTAGGATCACCTGAGATCAAAATCGAATTGGTACGATCATCGGCCACCAGCTTAGGCTGCAAAAACTCTGGGGTATTTTTAGCATCCGTAGTTTTGTTTAATGCCTCCACAATACGCACCATTTCAGCGGCAGATGCATTACTTAGTTCCACAACCTCGATGTCTTTGTCACCAGCTTGGTCAACTCGTTTGATGATATCGGCTAAACGGTTGACGACCGCAGCACGACCTGTAATCAAAATGATGTTCGCCGGATCATAATGCACTACGTTGCCCGCTCCTGCGTTATCGATCAACTGACGCAACAAAGGTGAAAGCTCTCGTACCGAAACATTCCGCACTGCAACAACGCGCGTGATCACGCTATCACCGTTCTCTTTTCCTTCATCACCAACGACAGGAATCGCAGACGTTTTGGCATCTTTCGACTTGATCACTTTGAGCACGCCGTTGTCCATCTCCACCACGGCAAAACCATACACTTCCAATACATTCAAAAAGAAGCTGTAGTATTGCTCTTCATTAAGCGTGTCATAGCTGCGGACATCGACTTTCCCCCGAACTGAAGGATCAACAATGATTGTTTTTTCAAGATTACGGCCCACGATATTGATGAATTCTTGAATATCGGTGCCTTTAAAGCTGGCACTAAAATCGTTTGCCATGGCTAACGGCGATGACAACAAGCCACCCATCAATAACCACGTCGTTTTGTTTAACCAATGCTTCACGTCTTACTCCCTAAACTCATGCTCATGCATCAGTCTGTCTAAAATTGGATATAAATGTCATGGGATTGCCCGTCTCTTTCGACTGTTAAGTTCATTTCGGTTAACTCAGAGACTGACTGAAAAATCTTATTCATGGCGTCCGGGTCCGTTAAATCCTGACCGTTTAACGCGATTGCGACATCGCCATCTTGTAGCCCTACCGACTCAAACAACTCAGGAGATTGCCCAGGGCTCACTCTGTATCCAAGCACTTTGTCATCACGTTTCACTTGCGACAGGCGTACATATTTAAAGATTTCTTGCGGATTGCTGGCAATAGCGGCGCGAATGTCATCCAACTTTTCTTCTGCAGACGCTGGGTTATTACCACGCACATTCGACGCAACAACGCGCTCAGGCGTTGCTACACTCGGTTTATGATAGTCAATTCCATCCAACATCAAAGTTTCATCGCGCCCTGAGTTATCAATAATAACGCGATCATTGAACACCGCTTTCAATTTGACACGGGTTCCTTCAATGACTTCGTTAACACCATAGGTCGATTGACTGCCACGATTTGCGATTACCGCTAGACTCTTACTCGGTTCATTGCTAGCCACCACCCCAACCAATAATAAGCTAAGGCTGGTTTTAGGTGCATCTTTGACCACAGGCTGTGCGGCTTCGACCTTCTGCTCGCTATAGCGACCAAATAAACTTCCTTGTTGTAAAGAAGAGAGATCAAGCGAACGCGCCGCATTCGGCGTTGATGCGATTGCTCTTGGAGACCAAGGCGTTATATCAACCGCGTTTTGCTGAATCAGCCACACCATTTTTCCTAGAATCCAAGCCGACGTGACCAGCAATACTAAGGTAAGAAATTGGCTGATTTGTTTCTGCCATTGCGGTATTTTTTGTAGCAAACCTGCTTGCCATAAGCGAGATGAGGTCATACTGCTAAAATCGATTCGCCTCAAAAGATGTCCTTACTGATATTTTCTTACTTCAACCATGATATTTCACATTCATGAGCCGTTAGCCAGACGAAAACCGGCGGATTGGCCTCAAACTATACTTCCATTTCATTTAAACTATGCTTCCATTTAAATGGAACAGATACATAAGACCGCGAAGATCGCGCTACAAAAACACATTAATATATCATAGGAGACATTCTCGTCATTTTTACTGACATTATTTTGTCGGGTAGCTTGAAAATCTGGAACCAAAACACCATTGTAAAGGCCATAAAACGTACAAGACTAACTCCCTTTGAGGCACATTTGTAGTATGAGTTTTGCGACAGAGCAAATAAGATTGGATAAATGGCTATGGGCAGCACGATTTTATAAAACGCGGTCGATCGCACGCAGTATGGTCGATGGTGGTAAAGTCCATTATAATGGCCAACGCACCAAGCCAAGCAAAATTGTCGAGCTTGGGGCAACGATTACCTTACGCCAAGGCCAAGAAGAGAAAATCGTCACTGTGATCAATCTGTTAGGGCAAAGGCGCAGCGCGCCAGAAGCACAAACCCTGTATTCGGAAACCGCAGCAAGCATCGCCAAACGTGCCCATCATGCCGAGCAACGTAAGCTCAACGCACACAACCCAAGCCCCGAACGCAGACCAGACAAAAAAGAGCGTCGTGACATCATTAAATTTAAACATCAATAAAAGCTGGACCATGTTCCGAGGAAATAGCTAAATGGCAAATAACATTTTAAATCGCTACTTATTTGAAGATCTATCCGTACGTGGCGAGTTGGTACAATTAGACGACGCGTATCAACACATCCTTTCGAGCCAGGAATATCCAGCCCCAGTACAAAAACTTTTGGGCGAACTGCTCGTCGCAACGACCTTGCTAACCGCAACGCTGAAGTTTGAAGGCTCAATTACCATGCAATTGCAAGGCAATGGCCCAGTTTCCTTAGTCGTTATCAATGGTGATAATGAACAGAAAGTGCGTGGTGTCGCACGCTGGAAAGGCGATATTGCCGATGATGCCGACCTACACACTTTGATGGGTAAAGGTCATTTAGTTATCACTATCGAACCCAAGAAAGGCGAGCGCTACCAAGGTGTGGTCGGTTTAGAGGGTGATAACTTAGTGGAAGTGCTGGAAGGTTACTTCATCCGCTCTGAACAGTTGAAAACACGCCTTTGGATACGCATTGGTACGCAAGATGGAAAAGCCTGTGCCGCTGGCATGTTACTGCAAACTATTCCAGATGGAACGGGTACGCCCGATGATTTTGAGCACTTAGAGCAGTTAACTAACACCGTAAAAAACGAAGAGCTGTTCACCTTAGAAGCCACTGATCTGTTGTATCGCCTGTATAACCAAGAGAAAGTTCAGTTGTTCACCCCACAACCCGTGGAATTCCATTGTGGTTGTTCACGTGAACGCAGTGGGGCGGCCATCATCACAATAGGCAAAGAGGAAATTTACGACATTTTATCGTCTGAAGGATCCGTTTCTTTACATTGTGACTACTGTGGCACCAACTACTCATTTGAAGAGGCTGAGATCGCAACACTCTACGCACAAGCCTCCTCAGGAAGCGACACAATTCATTAATTTGCATGAATTAACAAGCACGAAGAAAACGTATCAGAGCCAGCTTTACGCTGGCTTTTTTTGTGATCAAAACCCAGTAAAATCAAGCCTTAAACAAACAGAATGGCGTACTTATTTTTTTAAAAGTATTAATCTTATTGATCTAGCGCAAAGGTTTGCGTACGCGATAAAATAGTTGCGCCAATATGTGACGGGACACCTAAAACCACAGGAGTGTCATGGGCAATTTTTGAACTGTGTCCCTGTTTTATCCCCCACCCGTTGCTAGCATGGTGAGCAGATAACAATTACAAACATTATTACAAAATCCCTACAAAATCTCTTACAAGGAGCACCTATGACCGTTATGGAACATACAAAGGCTGCACAACTAGACCTGACCAAATACGGAATAACCAACGTAGTCGAAGTGGTTCGCAACCCAAGCTATGAACTGTTATTTGCCGAGGAAACTCGCCCAGACCTTGAAGGCTACGAAAAAGGCGTCGTCACTGAACTTGGCGCTGTTGCCGTTGATACTGGCATTTTTACAGGCCGCTCACCAAAAGATAAATTCATTGTCAAAGATGACACCACACGCGATACCCTATGGTGGACATCTGAACAAGCGAAGAACGATAACAAACCGATTAACCAAGAAGTATGGAATGATCTAAAAGCACTAGTGGGTCGTCAACTATCCGCTAAACGTCTATTCGTTCTTGACGGTTACTGTGGTGCCAACGCAGATACGCGCCTTTGCGTGCGCTTCATTACTGAAGTGGCGTGGCAAGCCCACTTCGTCAAAAACATGTTCATTCGCCCAACAGAAGAAGAGCTAGCTAACTTCGAACCTGATTTTGTGGTCATGAATGGTGCCAAATGCACCAATGACAAATGGCAAGAGCAAGGCCTGAACTCAGAAAACTTCACTGTGTTTAACTTAACGGAAAAAATGCAGTTGATCGGCGGTACTTGGTACGGCGGTGAAATGAAGAAAGGGATGTTCGCAATGATGAACTACTTCCTTCCACTGCAAGGTATTGCTTCAATGCACTGCTCAGCCAACATGGCTAAAGATGGCGATGTGGCGATTTTCTTTGGCCTATCTGGCACAGGAAAAACCACACTCTCTACCGATCCAAAACGCGCGTTAATCGGCGATGACGAGCACGGCTGGGATGATGATGGTGTGTTTAACTTTGAAGGCGGTTGCTACGCGAAAACCATCAAGCTCTCCAAAGAAGCCGAGCCTGACATCTACAACGCGATCCGCCGTGATGCGCTACTGGAAAACGTCACAGTACGTAGCGATGGTTCGATTGACTTTGATGATGGTTCTAAAACCGAGAATACTCGTGTTTCTTATCCTATCTACCACATCGAAAACATCGTTAAGCCTGTATCGAAAGGTGGTCACGCCAATAAAGTGATCTTCCTATCCGCGGATGCATTTGGTGTGCTTCCACCAGTCTCTAAATTGACTCCAGAACAAACCAAGTATCACTTCTTGTCTGGCTTTACGGCAAAACTAGCGGGTACTGAACGTGGCATCACCGAACCAACACCAACCTTCTCAGCCTGTTTTGGCGCAGCGTTTTTAACGCTCCACCCAACACAATATGCCGAAGTGCTGGTAAAACGTATGGAAGCAGCTGGTGCTGAAGCTTATCTAGTCAACACTGGTTGGAACGGCAGCGGTAAACGCATCTCGATTCAAGATACCCGCGCCATCATTGACGCTATCTTAGATGGTTCGATTGAGAAGGCAGCAACCAAGCATATTCCAATCTTCAATCTTGAAGTGCCAACCTCACTACCTGGTGTAAACCCAACCATTCTCGACCCACGCGATACTTACGTGGATCCTCTACAATGGACAAGCAAAGCCGAAGATCTCGCCTCGCGCTTTATCAATAACTTTGCCAAGTATACTGATAACGCAGAAGGTAAAGCATTAGTGGCCGCAGGCCCACAACTCGACTAAAACTGATAAGTCAGTAGCAAGCCCCTTTGATAAGGGGCTTTTTTTGTTGCTGCGTGAGGTAATTTGTTTCACTCTGTCGCAGGTAACGATTTACGAGTAAGGACACCATGAACAAGGCTTTGGCATTGCTGATTGCGATCATCGCGCTATTTCTCACTTTCATGCTGGGTATGTTTGCACTGCTACATACCTCTTATGCTACTCCCGTTGCTCAAACTCTCGTTGAACGACTTTTGAAAGGAAACGTGACGTTTCAATCTCTTCAATACCAGTATCCTTTGCATTTTCAGTTCAACCAATTAACACTGCGGCAAAATAAGCAGTACATCCCGATAGAGCAAGCCGATATTTGGCTCAGCCCACAGCTCATTCGCGACCAAAAAATCGCCGTTGATAGCGTGCTACTTAGTGGTATCAGTCTACAAAATGGCCTTCCTACCGATTTGCGATCATGGCCCATTTCGGTGAGCCAAATCGCGCTCAATCACGCCGACATCGTCCAACAAGGTTGGCTAGCGCGCGGTGTTAACCTACAGATTAAAAATCCACATTGGCCGGATGCTCCAACAGCTCTGCCTTTCGGCGAGATACAACTCTCAGTTGAACAATTTTATTGGCAAGGAGAAGCGCTGAATAACCTACTGCTCGATATGGATTACAAACCCGCCAACAGCACCGTCTATGGGCTCTCGTTATCATGGCGCAGCGCGGTTATTTCAGGTCAAGCCGAGCAGTATCCTCAAGGTTGGTCGCTGATCAATGTGACACTGGAAAAACTCAATCTTAGCCGAGATATGAGTCATTCCTTGCGCCAATCGGGTTGGTTTCAGCTCTTTGACAAAATAGACCATATCAATAGCTTAGATATTTTAAATAGTCAGATCGAGCTTGCGGATATCAGCTTGCGTAACGTCGATATTTCGCTGGAGAACATTTATCCACACAGCAATATTTGGCAGCAGCAACAAGGTAAATTATCGCTGCGAGCCGACGATGCAACTTGGCTAGGTCAGCAGTGGGTGGAGCCGACCTTTAGCCTGCGCACCGAGCCGGGTAAACTGATTATTGAGGATTTTAGTAGTGAATTTAAGCAAGGTGATATTCAATGGGCGGGTGTTATCACCCCAACCTCAGCATCGCTGCAACAGCTCACTATTCGCGGTGTAAAATGGGTGAGCGAAAGCAAAGATGATTTTACGTCGCTGAGCCAGCATTGGCCGTGGGTTGATAACCTCACCATCGAGCAACTCACCATCGCCAATAGCCAACTCATTCAATTGTTTGCGCCACCTTATTGGCAATTGTCTGGTGTCCATGCCAAAGGGAAGCAGTTAACTCTCGTAAAAGAGAAACGCTTGGGATTGTGGCAAGGCACGCTCAATATCAGCGCAAACAGCGCCAGCTACGATTCACTATTGAGCACGCAAAGCGTCGTTGAGATGCGCAGCGAGCAAGGCCAATGGTACCTAGATCGTTTATTCATGCCGTTAGAAAACGGCTATATCGATGCCACTGCGCGTTGGAATTTCCAAACGTTAAGTCAGCCTTGGCAAGCCAACATTCATGCCGATGGGCTACCGCTAGCGGTGCTCAATAAAGTCACCCAGCTTCCCTTTACCATAGAGGGTATCAGTGAATGGGAAGCGCAGGTCAACGGCCTCGCCGGAGACTACGCCACCTTCGCCCACTCCCTCACAGGTGAAGCAACGCTCAATATTCGACAAGGCATATTAACGCTAAGCGATCCTGAGCAAAACCTCAGCCATGAGCCGTTTACGCTCGAAGGTTTAGTCATTCACTCAGACAGAGGGCGGATGATGATTAATACAACGCCGCTGGTTGGAAAGACGCTCAAGGCAAACCTTGATGGTCACGTGGATGTGGTCAAGTTGGAGAAAGGACAACTTAACCTTAACCTCCAACAGATGTGCCGTGAGATGCACTTCGAACTGCTCCACAACACACAGCACACCATCTATTCGTGTGATCCAGAAACCGACACTTACTCAGCCGATGATGCGGCAGCTAACAATGCCTTGTAATTGGGGATCAACATATAGGTTCCCGTAAATTCAACGGCGGGTTTACCGCCACTGGTGATAGTTACATTGACGACGATACGCGCTTTACGTCCACTGGCTAAACGATCTAAATCGCCACTGATGCCATCTAATGAAGTGAAGGCTAAAGGGTTATGCACCACAGGTTGACGATAGCGGATGCGGCTATCAACCAAAACAATATCGCCATTCAGGCTTCGCTCACGCATCAGCAACCATGCCATTCCCCATCCGGTCAAGGTGGCAAGGGTAAATGCCGAGCCTGCAAATAAGGTGTTGTGTGGGTTCAAATTCGGATTGAGCTGAGCGCTGCACTCAAATTGGTAGCCCGTATATTGAGTCACCTTAATGCCCATTTTTTCGCTGATAGGAATGTGCGTGGCCCAGCGTTCTTGCAGTTCAGTACACCATTCAGGTTTGCGAATCACATTGGCCATGGGATCGAGCGGTTTGACCATTTGTTGATGTCGAACTGGACCGCGTTCATCATTGAGCGAGCCCCGGCGTTCAAAGCCGTTCTTTTCATAAAATGCAATCGCATCTTCACGGGCGCTACAGACTAGGCGCTTTGCACCTTCTTGACGAGCCAGCGACTCTAGCGCCACCAGCACCAAAGAGCCCATACCTTTATTGCGACGGCTACTTTTAACCGCCATATAGCGAATTTGCCCTTCGCAATCTGGCGTAATGTACAAGCGACCAATAGCAATCGGTCGGTTACGACCATCGACAATCATCCTGTGGTGGCTCATGCCATCATACTCATCGCGCTCCGAGCCGATCGGTAGATGCCATGGCTCACGCAGCATTTGCCAGCGAAAATGGTAGTATTTATTCAGTTGGTTGTCGGTACTTGGCGTAATCAGTTTAAACATTTGGTTATCCCTAAATCACAGCCTCTCATACTCCGCATGATCCCAACGAAGGAGGCTCTATCCATTTCTTTATTAAACCTGAAGCCAGAATGTCACTGGGCCATCATTAATCAGCGAGACTTTCATATCTTGTGCAAAGCGGCCACGCTGAGTTGGCAAAATGTGCTCACACAAATCCGAAAAGTAATCATACAGACGCTCAGCATCAGCAGGGTGTGCACCTTTTGAAAATCCGGCACGCGTCCCTTTTTTGGTATCGGCTGGCAATGTAAATTGAGACACCACTAAAACCTGACCGTTCACTTGTTGCACGTTCAAGTTCATTTTTCCCTCTTCATCTTCAAACACGCGGTACTGAGTCACGCGTTCGACTAGACGTTTGGCCTTTGCCTCATCGTCATCTCTTTCGACCCCAAGTAGCACCAGTAAGCCTTGATTGATTTCGCCAACCACTTCCCCATCAACACGTACCGCCGCTTCACTCACTCTCTGGATCAACGCTATCACTCTGATTTCCCTTTATCATTTGCTCGGAGATAGGCAATGAGTTTAGCATTTCTTGCTCATTGCTCCAGTGCTCTTTTTCACCCAAAGTCGCCGTCACCTCCGCCCCAACGAGCACAATCATCCAGCATAAGTAGACCCACACAAACAGAATAGGGATCGCCGCCAGTGCGCCGTAAATCAGTTGATAGGAGGGAAACTGAGTAATATAAGCAGCAAACCCTTTTTTACTGAACTCAAATAAAATAGCCGCCACCATTGCCCCGACCAAGGCGTGTGAAAGATGCACTTTTTTATTCGGCACCAGCAGGTACAAACCGACAAAAGCAGAGAATGACAAAATAAAAGGTAGCCAGCGCAGCAACAAATTATAAGCACCAGAGAGTGCTTCGCTGTCAATAATCTTGAGTGAGGTAATATACGAGGTTGCCGCAATACTCGCGCCGACTAAAATTGGCCCGAGCGTAAGAACCATCCAATACATTGAAAAAGAGAGCACCATGCGCCGTTTATCTTTAACTCGCCAAATGTAGTTTAAATTCTTGTCAATATTAGAAATCAGCATTAAAGCTGCAACGAATAAAAATACCCCGCCCACGGCCGTCATCTTACCTGTATTCGCGATAAATTCGAGCAACGCCTCTCGCACTACATCGCCTGCGGCAGGCACAAAATGGGTGATCACAAAATCTTGAATAACCATACCGACATTGGAAAAAATAGAAAATGAGGAGAGAATTGATAACAGCACGGTAAGCATAGGTACGATCGACAACAACGTGATATAAGCCAAATAGCCCGCATTAACATTGACGCGGTCATGATCCATCCGGCTGAGTAAATAACGCGTAAACAGTAAACATTGTTTGCCAAGCTTTTTAATTTTCAAATGCCTTCTCTCTGCTTATTTTTATCATCAATCACCATTCTATACCTAAAACTGACTATATTGCAGATAAGCAAAGGGCGAGAAGTACACTCCTCGCCCTTAGATTAACTCGTTAACTTATACCATGACGGTATTAGCCACGGCTTGCACGTTTACGATCATTTTCAGTCAAATGACGTTTACGGATACGAATGCTCTGCGGGGTCACTTCCACTAGTTCATCGTCGTCAATAAACTCAAGTGCTTGCTCAAGTGTAAACTTAATTGCAGGTGACAATACTTGCGCTTCATCAGTACCAGAAGCACGAACGTTTGTCAGCTGCTTGCCTTTCAAGCAGTTCACTGTTAGGTCGTTAGAACGGTTGTGGATACCGATCACTTGGCCTTCGTACACTTCATCTGCGTGCTCAGTAAATAGGCGACCGCGCTCTTGTAGGTTGAATAGAGCGTAAGTCAACGCTTTACCTGTCGCGTTAGATATCAACACGCCGTTGTTACGTTGACCAATGTTACCGCCTTTGTGTAGGCCGTAATGATCAAACGTATGGTAAAGCAAACCTGAACCTGAGGTTAAGGTCATGAATTCTGTTTGGAAACCAATCAAACCGCGAGAAGGCATCATGAAATCAAGACGCACACGGCCTTTGCCGTCTGGAGTCATGTTCGTCAGCTCACCTTTACGTAGGCCGATTTTCTCCATCACGCCGCCTTGGCTCTCTTCCATCACATCGATCGTTACGGTTTCGAACGGTTCCATTTTCTGGCCGTCTTCTTCCTTCAAAATAACTTCAGGACGAGAAACCGCAAGCTCAAAGCCTTCACGACGCATGTTCTCAATCAGGATTGATAGGTGAAGTTCACCACGACCTGAAACGCGGAAGCGATCTGGGTTGTCGGTTTCTTCAACACGCAATGCTACGTTATGAACAAGCTCTTTTTGCAGACGCTCAAGGATATTACGTGAAGTCACGTATTTACCTTCTTTACCTGCAAACGGTGAGGTATTGACTTGGAAAGTCATGGTCACTGTCGGTTCATCAACGGATAGCGGCACCATGGCTTCAACACAGTTTTGATCACAAATGGTGTCTGAAATTTTCAGCTCACCTAAACCTGTTACCGCAATGATGTCACCAGCGTTAGCTTGTTCAACTTCGTTACGCTCAAGGCCAAGATAACCCAGAACTGTACCAACTTTACCGTTACGTTTCTTACCATCAGCGCCGACAACTGTTACTTGTTGGTTCGCTTTTACGCTACCACGAGTCACACGACAAACACCGATAACACCAACGTAAGAGCTGTAATCAAGTTGAGAAACTTGCATTTGTAGTGGGCCATCAAGGTCAACTTGTGGTGACTCTACATTGTCAACGATCGCTTGGAACAAAGGTTCCATGTTTTCGCCAACTTCACCTTCGTTAAGTGTCGCCCAACCGTTCAGTGCAGAGGCATAAACCACTTTAAAGTCGAGCTGCTCATCCGTTGCACCAAGGTTGTCGAATAGGTCGAACACTTGATCCATAACCCAATCAGGGCGAGCACCAGGACGGTCAATTTTGTTAATAACAACGATTGGTTTCAAACCGTGAGCAAAGGCTTTTTGTGTTACGAAGCGAGTTTGTGGCATTGGGCCATCAACCGCATCAACAATCAGCAAAACAGAGTCAACCATTGACATGATACGTTCAACTTCACCACCGAAGTCGGCGTGTCCTGGAGTATCTACGATGTTGATACGGAAATCATTCCAGTTAATGGCTGTATTTTTTGCAAGGATAGTGATACCGCGCTCTTTCTCGATATCGTTCGAGTCCATGACCCGCTCTTCCGTATTACCGCGAGACTCTAACGTACCTGACTGTTGCAGCAGTTTATCAACCAACGTTGTTTTACCGTGGTCAACGTGTGCGATGATCGCGATATTTCTTAATTTATCAATCTGTGGAGTAGCCATGGATTTTGCTTCACTTATTAAGGGAGTAACTCGCTTCGGCATGAGGCCGCAACGAGCATAGAACTTGATTAAAAAAACGGTCAATAATGTACCAGATTTTGGCGAAAAACCTAGAAATATGTGATCTATCGCGCTGATTTTCGCTCACCACAAGCTTAGTCCGCTACTTGCTTTAAAACAAATTGCATCAAAATGGACTAAATCAGCATTGACAAGCCTAGTAAACCTAGGCTGAATAGTGTGCGCTTTGGTAGTTAATGGTGCAACATAAAACTCAAGGCACCAAAATAGTGCAAATAAGGATCTTTTTGGTGCAGAGAAGCATTTAAATTCGACAAAGAACAACCAAAGCACTTGAAATTAAAGGATTAATTTAATTGGCACGAATTTAGCTTTGTTAGAAACAGCATCGATTAATAAGTTTAGAATGAAATTAATCAATGCTAGTTTCAATTCGATTCGGGCCATTACCGCTTTAATAACACTGGAGGTTATCCAAGATGTCAGTAGAAAACGTTCTATCGCTGATCCAAGAAAACGAAGTTAAGTTTGTTGACCTGCGCTTTACCGACACGAAAGGCAAAGAGCAACATATCTCTATTCCTGCTCATCAAGTCGACGCAGACTTCTTCGAAGAAGGTAAGATGTTCGATGGTTCATCCGTTGCTGGCTGGAAAGGAATCAATGAGTCTGACATGGTGATGATGCCTGATGCATCAAGTGCAGTTCTTGACCCGTTCACAGAAGACGCAACACTTAACATTCGTTGTGACATTCTAGAGCCTGCAACCATGCAAGGCTACGATCGTGACCCACGTTCTATCGCAAAACGCGCAGAAGATTACATGCGTTCAACAGGTATCGCAGACACCGTTCTTGTCGGTCCAGAGCCAGAGTTCTTCCTTTTTGATGACGTGAAATACACCAACAATATGTCTGGTGCCTCATTCAAAATTGATGATATCGAAGCGGCTTGGAACACTGGCGCTGAAATTGAAGGTGGTAACAAAGGTCACCGCCCTGGTGTGAAAGGTGGTTATTTCCCTGTTGCACCGGTTGACTCATCACAAGACATCCGTTCAGCCATGTGTTTGATCATGGAAGAGATGGGCCTCGTCGTTGAAGCTCACCACCACGAAGTAGCGACCGCAGGTCAAAACGAAATCGCCACTCGCTTTAATACGCTAACTACGAAAGCCGATGAGATCCAAATCTACAAATACGTGGTGCACAACGTTGCGCACGCCTTTGGTAAAACAGCAACCTTCATGCCTAAGCCTCTTGTTGGCGACAACGGTTCAGGTATGCACGTTCACCAATCTCTTGCAAAAGATGGTGTAAACCTATTTGCTGGTGACAAGTACGGCGGTCTATCTGACTTAGCGCTTTACTACATTGGCGGTATCATCAAGCACGCGCGTGCCATCAACGCATTTGCTAACCCATCAACAAACTCGTACAAGCGCCTTGTCCCTGGGTTTGAAGCACCGGTAATGCTAGCTTACTCGGCTCGTAACCGTTCTGCGTCTATCCGTATTCCAGTAGTACCAAGCCCGAAAGCACGTCGTATCGAAGCTCGTTTCCCAGATCCAGCAGCGAACCCATACCTAGCGTTTGCCGCTCTTCTAATGGCTGGTCTTGATGGTATCAAGAACAAGATCCATCCAGGAGAAGCGATGGATAAAGATTTGTACGACCTACCAGCAGAAGAAGCCGCTGAGATTCCAAAAGTAGCCGAGTCACTTGAAGTGGCACTAAAAGCACTGGATGAAGATCGTGAATTCCTGACCGCTGGCGGCGTATTCTCTGATGATTTCATCAACTCATACATCACGCTAAAAGCAAAAGATGTAGAACGCGTCAACATGGCCGTTCACCCACTAGAATTTGAATTGTACTACTCGGTATAATTCTTAGCTTTAGTACAAAATGTAACTTAGGTTATGGATTTATTAGGCTCGCCTCGCAGGTGAGCCTTTTTCATATTTGGGGTTAATTCCGGACGTCGTAACATTAGCGTTACAACAATAACGGCACTCAAAAGCCGATACCCTTAACGTGAAAACATCTCTATATAGGGGGATGACTGTGAATCTGATCCGAACTTTACTCCTAACACTCATCATGCTTTATTCCGCGACTTCAATTGCACAAAACGTCTATACGTGGGTGGATGCGAATGGCGTGTTGCATCTTAGCGATGTCCCACAAGATAAGGGAGCAAAGCAAATTTCGATTCCTGATTTTCAGGCCGATGCGCCTGAGCCAACCTTTGAAACCTCTCACCCCGTCACTAACCTCACCAAAAATCTGCCACTGGAAAAATCCGCAACCAATATCAACAAAATGGAACCGCTGACCATTGCAATTCGCTCTCCGGCTGACGATGAAACCTTACGCAGCAATGCGGGCGTTATTTCAATCAACGCCGAACTCAATCGCAACTTAACCGTCAATGAACAGTTGCAATTGGTCATGAATGACAAGGCCTATGGCGCCCCCGCCACTCAACCTACTTGGACGCTGAAAAATCTAGACAGAGGAACGCATCGCTTTTTAATTCAAGTAGTTGTAAACGGCAAGATTATTGCATCGTCTAACCCTGTGACGGTGCATTTACATCGAGCCAGCATCAAGTGATGAACTCTTCGCCAATAAGCTCGATATAACAACAGGTTTCACTTTTTCTTCTGACACCGATGCGCCATACTTAGCCATGCAATGCACCAAAATTGTGCATTGCATCATTTGGGAACACGGACAAGGATGAAAACGTGAATTGTGAGCTAAGCCAAACGATTTTAAATAATATCGTTACCGCCACCTTGATGCTCGATGAGTCTCTTTGTATTCGTTATGCCAATCCAGCGGCTGAACAACTCTTCTCCCAAAGTGCTAAGCGAATTATCAACCAACCACTGTCAAAACTCATCCAGCACGCTTCTCTTGATTTAGCGCTGCTTTCTCAGCCGTTGCAAAGTGGCCAAAGTATTACTGATAGCGATGTTACGTTTGTGGTCGATGGTAAGCCACTGATGCTGGAAGTGACCGTGAGCCCTATATCTTGGCAACGCGAGCTGATGCTTTTGGTCGAAATGCGCAAAATTGGCCAACAACGACGGTTAACACAAGAGCTCAATCAGCACGCCCAACAGCAAGCGGCAAAACTCTTAGTTCGCGGGCTGGCACATGAAATTAAAAACCCATTAGGTGGGCTACGCGGCGCGGCGCAACTGCTAGAAAAGATGTTGCCGGACCACAGTCTCACTGAGTACACCCAAATTATTATTGAACAAGCCGATCGACTGCGCGCTCTTGTTGACCGTTTGCTCGGCCCACAAAAACCAGGCAAGAAGTGCTCTGAAAATCTCCATGTAATTTTGGAAAAAGTCCGCCAATTGGTTGAGCTAGAAGCCAGCACACACTTGGTGATTGAACGAGATTATGACCCCAGCTTGCCCGATATTTTGATGGATACCGATCAAATCGAGCAGGCATTACTGAATATCGTCAGCAATGCGGCACAGATTTTATCTCATGATCCGCATGGTAAAATCACACTTCGCACCAGAACAGTGCACCAAGCCAATATTCACGGACAGCGCCATAAGTTAGTGGCACGCATAGAAATCAGCGATAACGGCCCAGGCATTCCTACCGAATTACAAGACACACTGTTTTATCCCATGGTCAGCGGCCGTGAAGGTGGAACGGGGCTGGGTCTTTCTATCTCACAAAACCTGATCGATCAGCACAATGGAAAAATCGATGTTGAAAGCTGGCCAGGTCGAACCACATTTACTATTTATTTACCCATTTGACCGATGTCTGATTGGGTTTGCTGCTAAGGAATAAACATTATGAGTAAAGGATACGTTTGGGTGGTGGACGATGATAGTTCGATCCGCTGGGTGATGGAAAAAACGCTCTCATCAGCCAACATAAAATGCGAAACGTTTTCCGATGCCGAAAGTGTGTTACTGGCGCTAGAAAGAGAAACGCCCGATGTGCTCGTTTCCGATATTCGCATGCCGGGCATGAATGGTATTGAGCTACTAAACCAAGTTCATTCACGTTCTCCTGAGTTGCCCGTCATCATCATGACTGCCCACTCAGATCTTGATGCCGCGGTGAATGCCTATCAAAAAGGTGCCTTTGAGTACCTGCCTAAACCTTTTGATGTCGATGAAACCCTCACCTTGGTTGAACGTGCCATTGCGCATAGTCAGGAGCAGCGCAAAGAACAATCCAATCAACAGATTGGCGTTGATAGTACACCGGAAATCATTGGAGAAGCCCCTTCAATGCAAGAGGTATTTCGGGCGATTGGCCGTTTATCACGTTCCTCAATTTCAGTCTTGATCAATGGTGAATCAGGAACCGGGAAGGAGTTAGTCGCTCACGCGCTTCATCGCCATAGCCCACGCGCCCAAAAACCGTTTATTGCCCTCAATATGGCCGCAATTCCAAAAGATCTCATCGAGTCAGAACTGTTTGGTCATGAGAAAGGAGCATTCACTGGTGCAAACAATGTCCGCCAAGGGCGTTTTGAGCAGGCCAATGGTGGCACTCTATTCTTAGATGAAATTGGCGATATGCCGCTCGACATTCAAACTCGGCTACTGCGTGTTTTAGCCGATGGTCAGTTTTACCGCGTAGGAGGGCATTCAGCAATCAAAGTGGATGTCCGCATTGTCGCCGCTACTCACCAAAACTTAGAAAAGCTCGTTCATCAAGGAAAGTTTCGTGACGACCTTTTTCACCGTCTCAATGTCATTCGTATTCATATCCCAGCACTGCGTGAGCGAAGCCAAGATATAGAAAAACTGACCAAGCACTTTCTCGCCTCTGCAGCAAAAGAATTAGGCGTAGAAATGAAAACGCTGCATCCTAAGAGCATTGAAATTTTGAATCGTCTTGAATGGCCGGGAAACGTACGACAACTTGAAAATATGTGTCGCTGGTTAACTGTAATGGCCAGTGGCAGCGAGGTGCTACCCAGTGATCTTCCTCCCGAATTATTGTCGGAAAAGAAAAATAGTGACTTTGATAGTGCTATAAGTTGGCAACAACAACTCGCAAGTTGGGCTAAATCTTCATTGGCTTCAGGAGAAACAGAGCTGCTTTCTTATGCACTTCCTGAATTTGAACGTATACTTTTGGAAGCAGCACTTCATCACACCAATGGTCACAAACAAGACGCAGCTAAGGTGCTTGGGTGGGGGCGCAATACGTTGACAAGGAAGTTAAAAGAACTTTACTGATAATTTTTTAATGATCAGGTGCAGTGATTCACTTTCTGGCACAATGCAATCACCCACCACCTTGCGTGTTTTACCGATAATTTGTATGGATGCAGAAGACACGACATGTCATTTACGAATCAAATAACGTTGAAAACAGCCGTTGTTCTACCATTTGTTATGATTTTCCTCATAACGATTGGAGTGATTGTGGGTGTACAAAAATACAGTTATGAAGAGATGGTTGATGACATTAGCAGCAAGCAGCTTTCATCATTAAATGCCAATGTAGAGCAGCGGCTGATCAGTTTTCTCGATGAACCTTTTCAAGCCAGCCTCGCTTTAAGCCACACGATCGGCTTTAGTCAGTTCTATTCTGCGGACGATGTCAGTAAAATAGAAGGATATCTGCTTGCCAGTTTTGAAACGCTTTATCGACCGCTAGAACAAATTGATGTGATCGGATTTGGTGGCGAACAGGCGGAGTACGTGGGCTTTCGCAAAGAGATTGGTGATAGTTTTACCTTGATGGTGAAAGATAATCGAACTCAGCAAAACTTGGTGATCTACTCAGGAAAAACCATCAATCAAGATATTCGCTCCACCATTGCCGATTATGATCCAAGAACTCGCCCCTGGTATACTCCAGTTGCACAAAGTTTAAGCCCAAGTTGGTCGCCAATCTACACTAATGTTGATGAACGCCAAGAGATCACGCTCTCTGCTTTAGCACCCGTTTTCTCTATGAACAAATTCATCGGTGTTTTGGTGACTGATGTGAAAATCGATACGTTCAATGCGTTTCTGGCCTCGCTGCAACAGAAAACTCATGCCAACGTGTATATTATTGATCCAGAAAAAAGATTGGTGGCTCACTCCAATACCAGCACCGTTGTCTCTTGGGGGACCGAACTGTCGGCAAAAGGAGAGCGACTACTGGCTATCGAAAATGCCAACCCAGTGATTCAAGCCAGTGCACATTATATTGATAACCATGACAAAATGCTGTCAGCAACACTCAACAAATTCGAAACGGTAGTTGATGGCACCCGCTATTTTAATCATCTCACTCCCTTTAAAGATAAACATGGCATCGAATGGTTTATTGGCGTCTCGATTTCAGAAACCGATCTACTTGGTCGATTGCCAGAAAACCAACAAAACAGTTGGATTATTGGCGGTATTGTCAGCCTTATCGGCATTGGTATAGGGCTCATTGCCTTTAATCGAATCACCACTCCAATTACCGCTACCGCGGCTGCTGCTCAGCATCTAGCAAAAGGGGATTGGGAAAGTAACATGCCGAAAGCTGGCAATATTTATGAAACGAGTTTGCTTGTTTATTCATTCAATGAAATGGCCAACAACCTAAAAGCCTCATTTAAGGCATTGCATTCCCAATTGATCTACGATTCCCTAACCAAGCTCTATAGCCGTGAAGGTTTAATTGATAACTTTAGTCAATTAAATCAAATTAATGGCAGCCTATTGCTTATCGGCATCGATAAATTCAGAGATATTAATGACAGCTTGGGGCATCAACAAGGTGACTTACTATTACAAATTATTGCTGAAAAATTACGCACACTATTTGCAAGCACCTCATGTATTGCTCGTACAGGTGGTGATGAATTCGCTATTTACATCCCCTCTTTACAACAAAAGAATGAAGCCCAATCCGCGGCTAACAGCATATTACAAATGTTTGCTGTCCCATTCTCAATGCATAATGAAAAAGTGGTCGTCAATGCCTCCATTGGCATCGTGCTTCCTAATGACACACTCCATACTATGGCGCTATGGTTACGTAATGGTAGCATCGCACTCAGCCACGCCAAGCAAGAGCGCTCAAGGATCTGCTATTACTCTCCAGAGATGGACGATGTTTCTCGTAAACGTACGCAAATGCTCACTCAAATTAAGCTTGCCATCGAGAACAAAGAATATATTCCGCATTATCAACCAATTGTAAACTTATCAACGGGAGATATCATCGGAGCTGAAGCCTTGGCACGCTGGGTGACACCAAGCGGTGATATCATTCCCCCCTTGGAATTCATTCCTATCGCTGAAGAAAGCGGCTTTATTGGCCTGATTGGTGAGCAAATCTTGTATCAAGCGTGTTTTGACACGATGCAAGGCATCAAGATGGGTAAATGGGGATCGACGTTTAAAATGCACGTCAACCTCTCAGTGAACCAGCTATCTCAACCTCAGTTTGTTCATGAACTCAAAGCGACTTTGGAAAGAACGGGGCTTGAACCCAATAATCTCGCTTTAGAGATCACAGAATCAAGAATTGTTGATAACGACCCAGTTATTTTAGCAAACATGAACAAACTCAAAGAGCTGGGCATCCATATCGCGATAGATGATTTTGGTACCGGATACAGCTCCCTTTCTTATTTACATCAACTTCCATTCGATTGTCTAAAAATAGACAGGGCGTTTGTATCGCAGCTCGAACAGACAAATCTCAGTAGCTCAGTCGTTGCGGCAATCATCAACATGACTCGTGGGTTTAATGTCGAAATTGTAGCAGAAGGTATTGAAACCAAAGAGCAAGTCCATCTCCTAACCATGCTTAACTGCACTCAGGGACAAGGCTTTCTGTTTAGTAAAGCCATCCCTTTTAACGAATGGTCAACAGATATGGTAAACATAAAAGCCAAATAAACAGAATTGGGTGATTTAATACTCTTTGCTAGCTGACACTGGCCACATTGATTTTTATACTTGATGCCATACACACTTTCGGAAAAACATAATGATAACTAAAAATCTACCGCTTACTGATTTGCATCGCCATCTTGACGGCAACATTCGAACCAAAACTATCTTAGAACTAGGGCAACGATTTGGTGTAGCGCTGCCAGCTGGCAACATAGAAGAGCTCACACCTCATGTACAAATCGTCGAAGCAGAACCATCATTGGTCGCCTTTTTATCAAAACTTGATTGGGGAGTTGCCGTATTGGGTGATCTCGATGCTTGCCGAAGAGTCGCCTACGAAAATGTCGAAGATGCCTTAAATGCTCAAATTGATTATGCCGAGCTGAGGTTCTCTCCTTACTATATGGCTATGAAACATCAACTGCCTACCGCTGGCGTTGTTGAGGCTGTAGTTGATGGGGTACAAGCGGGCGTTCGAGACTTCGGTATTCAGGCTAACCTAATAGGAATTATGAGCCGCACTTTTGGCACCGATGCTTGTCAGCAGGAGCTAGACGCTATTTTGACTCAAAAGCAGCACATTGTTGCAGTCGACTTAGCGGGCGATGAACTTGGGCAGCCGGGCGAGCGATTTATTTCTCACTTTAAACAAGTACGAGATGCAGGACTAAGAGTTACAGTACATGCTGGAGAGGCGGCGGGGTCAGAAAGTATGTGGCAAGCAATTAAAGAGCTAGGTGCAGAACGCATTGGACACGGAGTAAAAGCCGTCCATGACCCTAAGCTAATGGATTATCTTGCCAAACACCGTATTGGCATTGAGTCTTGCCTAACGTCAAACTTCCAAACGAGCACAGTAAACTCTCTTGCTCATCATCCTATAAAACAGTTTTTAGAGCACGGGATACTTGCTTGTTTAAATACTGATGACCCAGCGGTTGAAGGTATTGAACTTCCACATGAATATGAAGTTGCAGCACTTCAAGCAGGCCTTTCTCAAGAGCAGATCAGACAAGCGCAAATTAACGGATTAGAATTAGCCTTTCTTTCAGACTCAGATAAAAAAGCACTGTCAGCTAAAGCCGCTTTGCGTAGCTAAATCTCCTGAACCATACCTCTCTAGCCGATGTTTAATACATCGGCTTTTTTATACCTAAGACATAGAGACCGAAAAGAATAAGAATAGATTGAACAAAGTGTAGCTACCACACGACTGTCCTGAGAGTGATAAAAAATAAAATGCTCTTTTGCTAAAACGAAAAAAGCCCTGCTATTACTAGCAGGGCTTCTTAATAAGTGGCGGAGCGGACGGGACTCGAACCCGCGACCCCCGGCGTGACAGGCCGGTATTCTAACCAACTGAACTACCGCT